>NHHF01000068.1 GCA_002171155.1 Betaproteobacteria bacterium TMED156 | reverse complement strand
AGAAATCACAATTTTTGGAAAAAAAAATGGAGTTGTTTTCTCTCCTAATATGAGTATTGGGGTCAACATTACTTTTAAATTACTTCAAATTGCCGCAACATTATTCAATAAAAATTATGATATTGAAATAATAGAGTCACACCACAAAAATAAGGTTGACGCACCTTCTGGAACAGCTCTTGAAATGGCCAAAATAATTTCCAGCTCCAATACTTTTTTAAGTGATCATAATTATTGTTTTAATAGAGTCACCTCTTCGGGTCCTCGAAAGGAGGGTGAAATTGGATTCTCAGTAATTCGCGGAGGTGATATTGTTGGAGAACATTCAGTATTGTTCGCAGGTATGGGTGAGGTTATAGAAATTAGTCACAAATCGAATTCGAGAGATTCATATGCTCAGGGAGCTCTTTTGGCTTCCGAATTTTTATGTAAAAATCCTCCAGCTTTTTATAATATGAGCGATGTTCTCGGGTTCAATTAAAAGCTATTCTCTTAACAAATTTCTGGCGTATTCGATTGATTTATCATCGTGTTCTTTTTTCCCTAACATTCTGGCGACTTCAGTTACTCTATCTTCTTTGATTATTTTATCAATTTTACTAGTCGGCAAACTATTGTTTTCACCCTTTGTAATTTTGAAATGATGGTGGCCATTAACAGCAACCTGTGGAAGGTGTGTTACACACAAAATCTGTTGTTCTTTACCTAAAAATCGCAACAATTCACCTACGGTATGAGCAGTATTCCCTCCGATACCAGAATCAACTTCATCAAATATGAGACTAGGAGTTTTTGAAGCATTAGCCATGACAACTGAAATAGCCAAACTAATTCTAGATAATTCACCTCCAGACGCAACCTTACTTATTCCTAAACCCTTTTCACTACCAGCATGTTTTATTAAAAAATTTATTTCATCCATGCCTGAGGAACTAAATTTCTCTTTTCTTACAATTTCAACATAGAGAACTGAGCTATCCATCGCCAATTTTTTAAGCCAATTTGAAACTGTTACCTCAAAATTTTTGGCTGAAATAATTCTTTTTTTGCTGATTAATTCGGCATTTTCAATGTATTGATTCTTTAACTCTTTGACTTTAATTTTAAGAATTTCTATGTTGTTTTCTAGTTCCAGTTCTATTAATTCTTTTTTGCTTAATTCTAAAATTTTTTCTAAATTTTTAGGATCACATCCAATTTTTTGAGCAACAAGAAAAATTTCGGATATTCTTTCTTCAGTTTGTTTCAAGGCATATGGATCAATATCATTTTGGCCAATGTAACGTCTGAGGCTATCAGTGATGTCTTTAAGCTCGATTACCGATTGTTCTGCTGATTTAGCTATCCGAGAGAAAAATTCATCCTTAGACGCTGAAAAAAGAAATTTTTTTTGTAGTTTTTCGATAATGCTAATTATTGAATTTTCATCCTGCTGTATTTTATTTATTCCATCCTTTGCATTCTCAATTAATTCAGTTATGAATGAGAGTTTATTTTCTTGAAGTGAGAGAGCTTCCCACTCGTTCTTTTTTAAGTTTAAATCTTCTATAAGAGAAATCTTCCATTTAAGTTGAATTAACTGTTGTTTTGTGAATTCATTCTTATTAATTGACTGGTCGAGTTGTTTATTCTTCTCTTGCCATAAATCCCATACTTTTTTTAATTCATCAACGTCTTTTTTTATTTCAGCAAAATCATCTAAAATTTTCCTTTGATGAACAGAAGTAAGTAATTTTTGATGAGCATTTTGACTATGAATCTCCATCAAATGTTCTCCAATCTCTTTTATCTGATTTATTGAACTAATGTGACCATTTATCCAAGCTCTTGATTTGCCAGTTTTTTCAATAACTCTTCTTATAAAAATTTCATCTGAATCAAAATCAAAGCCTGACTGATGACACCAATTAGCAAGAAAGTCATTTAGTATTTTGGAGCGCACTTTAAAAATTGCCGCAATTTCTGCTCTTTCCGAACCTTCACGAATTTTGATTGTCGCAGCCCTTTTACCAAGAAGTAATGAAAGTGCCTCAATTATCATTGACTTGCCGGCTCCAGTTTCACCTGTAAAAACTGAGAATCCTTCGTCAAATCCTATTTCAAGGAATTCAACAACAACAAAATTTTTGATTATTAAACTTTCTAGCATCTACTGAGTGTTTATTTTATTTAGGTGGCTCTGGATCGGGTAAGCCGTTGTTAATAGGGTTTGAACTCCAGTTCAATTTTCTTCTCAGAACAGAAAAGTAATTGTAATTTTTTGGATGAAGAAGAAAAACAGGGTAGTTAGATCGTTTAATTAAAATGGTATCGTTGTCCTCTAATTCTGCAATCGTTTGCATGTCACAGTGCAGGGCAGTACCTTCTCCGTTTTTAATTACTATTTTTGTTTCAACCTCTATTGGTAATGCTATTGGCCTGCTTGATAAAGCTTGGGGTGCCACTGGTACTAATGCCAATGCATTTAGTTTCGGGTGAATTATAGGTCCATTTACAGATAAGGCATAAGCTGTAGATCCGGTAGGTGTGCAAACAATAATTCCATCACCTCTTATGGTCTGCAAAAATATATTGTCAATAAAGACATCTACTTCAACCATTTTACTAATTGTGCTTCTACTTACAACAGCATCATTAAATGCTGGTGCATTAAAAATTGAAATTGTCTCAAAGGGGTTATTTTTTTTTCGTAAAACACTTACATCAAACATATCTCTTTTTTCAACCATTCCATCGCCTACCAGCAATGGTGGTAAATCTAATTCAAGGGAATTAGAGTCAAGGTCTGTTGTGAAACCTAATTTTCCTTTATTTACGCCAACTACATAAACACCAGAGGAAGCTAATTGTCGCGCAACGCCAAGAAGAGTTCCGTCTCCACCCAAAACAATAGCCAATTCAATTGAATTTTTAAGTTTTTCAATTGTCCCAATAAAGACTTTTTTCCCTCTTAAGATAGTATTATCTTCAATGTAAGAACATTTTGCTGTAGATTGCTCAACAAAAATTTCAATTTCGGGGTTTACACTTTGAACAATATCAAAAATTTTATCGATTGTATTGAACAAACCTTTATTATCGGGTTTTCCAAATATGCCTACTTTGTTGATTTTTAATATCATAGTCGAATATAAAATTAATTTTTAGTCTCATTAAATCATAAGTTAGTTAAAAGCAGACAGATTATGAACAATAGATCACGTCAATTACTAAAAATTTTGGTTCAACGCTACATTGTTGATGGACAACCAATAGGTTCTGAATCATTAGCTAAATCTTCTGACTTGGATGTTTCCTCTGCCACCGTAAGAAATATTATGTCTGATCTACAAATTATGGGTCTAGTTACAAGCCCGCACACCTCAGCTGGAAGAATTCCAACGACCAAAGGATTAAGATTGTTCGTGGATAAGCTTATGACCATTGATCAGATAAATGCAGAAGAAATTGAAATTATAGAAAAAACTTTCGAGAGTGATTTGCCTGGTGAGCTTATAAGTGGTGCAGCTGATGTGTTGTCTAATTTGTCAAAATTTGCTGGTTTTGTTACCACATCTAGGAAACAATTAATTTTTAGGCAGGTTGAGTTTTTACAACTAAATGAGAAAAGATTGTTATTAATATTAGTAACTCCAGATGGAGAGGTACTTAACAAAATTCTTAAAGTCAACAAAACTTACTCTCGAGAACTTCTTAACGAAGCAGGTAACTATTTAACTTCAAATTTTTCCGGCTTATCTTTTCTCCAAGTACAAAAAAAACTTAAATTGGAGCTTGAAAAGTTAAGAAAAGATTTGTCTTCTTTAATGTTAAAGGCTGTTGAGGAGGGAGGGGCAGTTCTTAGTGATGCAGAGGGTTCAGTTGTAATTTCCGGTCGTAAACACTTATTTGATGTCACTGAAATTGCAGCTAATGTAGATAAACTTAAAAACGTTTACCAATTACTAGAAAAAAAATCAAACATTGTAAAACTTCTTGATTCTTTACCGTCTGCTCAAGGTGTTACTATTTTCATAGGAGGAGAATCTTCTATGATGCCTGAACAACAACTATCATTGGTTGCATCTCCTTTTATAGTTAAAGGAAGATTAATAGGAACACTAGGAGTAATAGGACCAACAAGGATGGCCTACGGAAGGGTCATACCTATCGTTGATATTACTGCAAAAATGGTATCTGCAGCTCTAACTCAAAGTGAATTTTTTGAACTTGAAAGGAAAACTCTTTGATTCCAGTATCTCCGAATATTATAGAAATTGAACCAAATTTTATTCATGGTTCTCATGAGAAAACAGGTATCTTGCTTGTTAACCTTGGAACTCCTGATGAGCCTTCAGCAATTTCCTTAAGAAAGTACTTAAAAGAGTTTTTATCAGACCCTAGAGTTGTTGAAATTCCCTCTGTTGTTTGGTGGCCAATTCTTAATTTTATTATTTTGACATTTAGACCAAAAAAATCAGCCGAAAAATATGCTTCTGTTTGGACTAAAGATGGATCTCCTCTTAGAGTTCATTCTGAGAGACAATTGGCAAAAGTCAGAGAAAATCTTATTGAAAGAGGGATGTCTGTTGAAGTTTCCTTAGCTATGAGATACGGAAATCCATCTATAGCTGCTTCAATTGATGAATTGAGGAAAAAAAACGTAACCAAGTTGTTAGTTTTACCACTTTATCCTCAATTTTCTGCAAGTACAACTGCTACTGTTTTTGATAAAGTGTATGAAAAGTTCATTAAAATGAGAAATCCGCCTGCCTTAAGGACAGTTAAAAGCTTCCATGACTCTGATTTTTATGTCCTAGCTCTTGCTGATCAGGTATTTAATTTTTGGAAAAGTAATCCCAGACCTGATTTATTACTATTTAGCTTTCACGGTGTTCCTGTTAGAAGCCTCTACAAAGGAGATCCTTACCATTGTCACTGTCATAAAACTGCAAGGCTAGTTGCAGAAAAGATTGGATTGAAAGATGGTGAATGGAAAGTTGCGTTCCAATCAAGATTTGGTAAGGCAGAATGGCTTAAACCCTACACTACACAAGTTATTCAAAATCTACCTAACAAGGGGGTTAAGAACCTGCACGTTATTTGTCCCGGATTTGTTTCAGATTGTCTTGAAACTTTAGAAGAAATTGCCATGGAAGCCAAGGAAGATTTTTTAGATGCTGGTGGTGCTGAATTTAAATACATTCCATGTTTAAATGACGGTCCTTATGGAATTGAATTTTTGTCCAAGCTTATTGTAAAAGAGTTGGACGGTTGGCCAACAGTGAAACTAAATGAAAAAGTTCTGGAAGAGAAAAAAATTCAAAAAGAGCTTGCCTTAAAAAAAGGAGCAACAATTTGAATTTAATCACTTGAAAATTTAAAAATAGTCCAAACCTTTTTAATATGAATCCAACAAAGAAAGACCCATACCAAGAGGTCAGTGAAAGTCTTGAATCTGACACAAGTCCTATTGTAGGGTCAAACATTGACTCTGCTTCATCAAAAAATATAAACAATGATGAAAATGAATTTATAGAAGTTACTCAAGATAATACTCATAAAAGTGTTGACACTGTTGAAGACAGTTCAACATTTTCCAAGTTAGAGTCTGATTTATTGACAGAGAAAGATAAGAGTTTAAGATTGCAAGCTGAATTGGACAATGTAAGGAAAAGGTCGTCTCAAGAAGTCCTAAATGCTGGAAAATTTGCTATTGAAGATTTCGCTTTAAATCTTTTACCGGTTGCTGATAGTCTCGAAGCTGCTCTTGAATTAAAAGAACAGTCCAGCGAACAACTAAAATCTGGTGTTGAGTTAACCTTAAAACAACTAGAACAGACATTCGAGCGATCGGGTTTAAAAATAATTAATCCAAAAGTCTCTGACAAGTTCGATCCTAATCAGCATCAAGCAGTTTCCACTTTAAATGGAGAAGAGGTAGATCCCATAGTAAGTTCTGGGCACATAATTAGTGTTCTGCAAAAAGGGTATTTCCTTGCCGGCAGGGTATTAAGACCTGCCTTAGTGGTTGTTGCAGCTTGAATTATTGTTTTAACCCCCAAACTACTTTATTGTACCCCGCACCTACAAGTGGTTGATGAAAGGAAATATATATGTCAAAAGTTATTGGAATTGATTTGGGAACTACCAACAGCTGTGTGTCTGTCATTGAGGGTGGTGAACCAAAGGTAATTGAAAACAGTGAAGGAGCTAGAACTACTCCATCCATCATCGCTTATATGGAAGATGGAGAAATTTTGGTGGGGGCTCCTGCAAAAAGACAAGCAGTTACCAACCCAGAAAGCACACTTTTTGCTGTGAAAAGATTAATTGGTCGAAGGTATGAGGACAAAGAAGTTCAAAAAGACATTGATATGATGCCCTTTTCAATAGTAAAAGCCGAAAATGGGGATGCATGGGTAAATGTTCGTGATCAAAAGTTAGCACCTCCTCAGGTTTCAGCTGAGGTATTGAGAAAAATGAAAAAAACTGCTGAAGACTATCTTGGTCACGACGTTAGCGAGGCGGTTATAACTGTTCCTGCCTACTTTAATGACGCACAAAGACAAGCAACCAAGGATGCAGGAAAAATTGCTGGTTTAGATGTCAAGAGAATCATAAATGAGCCTACTGCTGCTGCTTTAGCATTTGGTTTAGATAAAAAAACTACCAAAGATAGAAAGATAGTTGTTTATGATCTTGGTGGAGGTACTTTTGATGTCTCTATCATAGAAATTGCAGATATTGACGGAGAAAAACAGTTTGAAGTTTTATCAACGAACGGAGATACATTTTTAGGCGGAGAAGATTTTGATCAGAGAATTATTGACCACATTATTGAGGAATTTAATAAACAAAATGGCATTGATTTATCGAAAGACCCAATAGCGCTTCAAAGAATTAAAGCGGCTGCTGAAAGAGCTAAAATAGAATTATCTTCTAGTCAACAGTCAGAACTAAATGAACCTTATATTGCAATGTCAAATGGTGCGCCAGTTCATTTAACATTTAAATTGACTAGGGCTAAGCTAGAGTCACTCGTCGACGATCTAATCAAGCGTAGCATAGAGCCTTGCGAGACTGCTATTAAGGATGCTGGTATCTCTTCGTCTGAAATTGATGACGTAATTCTAGTTGGTGGAATGACAAGAATGCCCAAAGTTCAGGAGGCAGTTAAGGAGTTTTTTGGAAAAGAACCAAGAAGAGATGTTAATCCAGACGAGGCTGTAGCCCAAGGAGCTGCTGTTCAAGGAGCTGTTTTATCGGGTGATAGAACTGATGTTTTGTTGTTAGATGTGACTCCACTTTCACTGGGTATTGAAACTCTAGGCGGTGTTATGACAAAAATGATTCAAAAAAATACAACTGTTCCTACTAAATACTCACAAGTATTCTCAACTGCTGAAGACAATCAACCTGCAGTAACGGTTAAAGTATTTCAAGGTGAAAGGGAAATGGCCACCACTAACAAACTTTTAGGAGAATTCAATCTCGAGGGCATCCCTCCGGCTGGAAGAGGCACACCGCAAATAGATGTAACCTTTGATATTGATGCGAATGGTATCCTGCATGTATCTGCTAAAGATAAAGCTAGTGGCAAAGAAAATAAAATTACCATTAAAGCTAATTCTGGTCTCTCTGAGGAAGAAATAAATAAAATGGTTGCGGACGCTGAAGCAAATGCTGAAGAGGATAAATCAAGATTAGATCTTATCAATGCCAGAAACTCTGGCGAAGCAATGATTCATTCTGTAAAAAAATCCATGGAGGAACATTCAGAAAAGTTAAGCGAGGATGAAAAAAAACAAATTGAAGAAGCCATCAAAGAAGCTGAGTCAGTAATTACCAAAGATGATAAAGATGAGATTCAGAAGAAGACGGAAAATCTAATGAAGGCATCTCAAAAACTTGGTGAATTAGCTTACTCACAAGATCAAACCGCTGACAACACTTCTAATAGTCAATCTGAGGTTAATCAAAATGGTCAGGAAGATCAAAAGGATAATAGTAAATCTCAAACATCTGATGATGATGTTGTAGACGCTGATTTCAAAGAGGTTAAACGTGGCTAGATTCAGGTTTCTTTAGATGGCTAAAACTGATTATTATGAATTGCTTGATGTTGTAAAAAATGCATCAGATAGTGATATCAAAAAGTCATATAGAAAATTAGCCATGAAGTATCATCCAGACAGAAATCCGGGTGATAAGGCTGCAGAGGCAAAATTTAAACAAATAAAAGAAGCTTACGAGATATTATCTGACGCAGAGAAAAGAGCTGCATATGATAGGTTTGGTCACGCTGGTGTTAACCAGGGACCTCCAGGCTCTCAAGGAGCGGGAGACTTCTCAGGGTTTGCTGACGCATTTGGCGATATCTTTGGTGATATTTTTGGTGGAAATGCAAGAACATCTGGGGGTCAAAGGAGTGGAGCCTTTCGTGGTTCTGATCTAAAATACTCCCTCGAAATATCTCTGGAGGATGCTGCTAACGGTTTAACTACAGAAATAAGGGTTCCTACCTGGCAAGCTTGTAAAACATGTGGGAGTTCTGGTTGCAAACCAGGGACAAAACCAGAAATTTGTAAAACATGTAATGGACAGGGCCAAGTTAGAATGCAACAGGGCTTTTTTTCAATACAGCAAACTTGTCCAGCTTGCAGGGGAGTAGGAAAAAGCATAAAAAACCCATGTTCTGCTTGTGGAGGTGGTGGAAGAGTAAAGCAGAACAAAACATTAGAGGTTAGTATCCCAGCTGGAATTGATAATGGTATGAGAATTAGATCAGCTGGAAATGGTGAACCTGGTCAAAATGGGGGAGCCAAAGGTGATTTGTATGTTGAAGTAAACGTCAAAGAACACCATGTATTTCAAAGAGATAATGATGATTTACATTGCGAAGCCCCTATAAGTTTTTCTCAGTCAGCATTAGGAGGATCAATTGATGTTCCAACACTAAATGGAAGAGCAAGTTTTGACATTCCAGAGGGAACACAAACCGGTAAAACTTTTCGCTTAAGAGGAAAAGGTATTAAGAATGTTCGATCTGGTGTTTTAGGGGATTTATTTTGTCACGTAATTCTTGAAACACCTGTGAAGTTATCCGACAGCCAAAAAAATTTGCTGAGAGATTTTGATGAATCAATAAATATCAATAAAGATAAACATAATCCACATAGTAAGAATTGGATGGATAAAGTTAAAGAATTTTTTACTTAGATTTATTTTGTTATCTTTTGATTTTCTTACATTGCTTTAGGCAATAAGTTAACTCAGTTGAAAACTTCTTCACTCATTGCACTAAACTAAAAAAATAAACAATAGAATCATTTATGTAGTATGAATTAAATTAAATGAAAAAAAAATCTGTGATTGTTCAATTTCTGATATATTTTTTTTTTAATTGATCGAGAGTAGATTTTTCCTGGTCATTGATTGTTTCTTTATTTAGTCTTTCCTGTCTTTTTCTAAATTTTTCTCTACTTGCATTTGCTTTATATTCGTTCCATTCTAGCTCTTTAGGACGCTCAATAAGGTTAATACAATCAACTGGACAAGGTAAAACACATAATTCACATCCAGTACACTCATCTCTGATAATTGTGTGTAAGTATTTCGAAGCACCAGCTATTGCATCGACAGGACATGCGGGAATGCAAAGTCCGCAACCAATACAATTTGCTTCATCTATTATGAAAAGAGCTGGAGGGGAATCTTCTCCGCATAATGGATCAATAGGTTTTTTATCTCGATTCATTAATTGTGCAAGTTTTTTCATTACATCATTGCCACCAGGAGGACATTTATTTATATTTTCATTCTCAAAAACTATTGCTTCAGCATATGGTCTACATGATGCGTAACCACATTTTTTGCATTGTGTTTGGGGGAGGATTTTATCAACTTTTTCAACATCACTCATATATGCATTACCAATAGTTTTCAACTGCAATTTGTCCTGGAGTATTTCTCTTACTAGTAACAAATCCTATTTCTTTTAAATGAGATCTAGTTTCTTTTATCATCTGTGGATTTCCGCAAATCATAACTTTAGACTCTTTTGTTGTGAATTTACAGTTTGTGACTGTCTCTAGCTTGCCAGATTTCAAAAGTGAAGTTATATGTTCGCCTGATGAAATGTATTCAAATTTTCTTCCTTGAATCAATCCTACTACATCTACAATTTCTCTTGTCACAACTGGTAAGTAAGTTATCTTATTTTTATTTTCAAAAAAATTTGGAGCTAGTTTAAGTTGCATAATTTCATTATGATAAACAAGATTATCTTTATTGCGTACAGTGTGGATTAAATTAACTCTATTAAACTTGTTAAGAGTAGAAAAATCTCTAATGATTGATAAAAATGGTGCTAGTCCTGTCCCAGATGCAATAAGCCACAAATCACCTTCCTTCGAGAATCTATCCAAAGTAAGATAACCGTAGTTATTTTTTTCTAGAAGAAAATAGTCTCCTGGCTTCAAGTTGGCTGATAGTTGGCTAAAATCTCCAGTTTTACCAAACACAACTAGAAATTCAAGGAATTTATCATCTGGTGAGGATGCTATAGATTGTGCTCTCCAAACTGGATTGGTATTTAATGTTAAGTTACTTTCTGGACAAATTCTTACAAATTGACCTGATTTGAAAGAAAATTTCTCAGGGCGCTCAGTAAAGAAAGAGACTATGTTACGCCCCCATTTTTTTAAATGAGTAATTTTTACACGAGAGAGATTATCTGATGGCAATATTTTTTTTAGTCTTATCTTTCTAATAATTCCTTTTTGTCTTTAATTTTCGCCCAATGATCAGCGTCTTCAGGTTTTTCTTCCATTCGAGATATAGTATCCCATTGTTGTGAAAGTTCTGCATTTAATTCAATGAATTCCTCCTGACCTTCAGGAACATCCTCTTCCGCAAAAATGGCCTCAACTGGACATTCAGGTATGCAAACTGCACAATCAATACACTCTTCAGGGTCAATCACCAAAAAATTAGGTCCTTTTTTGAAACAATC
This sequence comes from Betaproteobacteria bacterium TMED156, assembly GCA_002171155.1. The sequence goes on along the minus strand of NHHF01000068.1, from coordinate 18,603 downwards.
AACAGGACAGACATCAACACAATCAGTGTAGCGGCACTTAATACAGCTTTCTGTAACAACATGAGTCATTTTCTAAATTCCATCATTCTTTTTTTTTAAAAAATAAAACAACTACGTTTAATAACAATAATCTAACTTAAACATTTGTTTTACTCACTATCAACCAATAGATTATCATGTAATATGTTTTTTCGTTTTTTTCCTTGAACATGAGAGCTTAATTTGGTAAATTGAAATGTTATTCATCCTGTACTACTGCTTTTGCGGAGTATATAAACCGTAGGATTTATATGACTGAAAATTTACATTCCTCATCTATGAGGCATTACGAGTTGGTTCTTCTTGTACATCCCGATCAAAGTGAGCAAGTGCCTGGAATGATTGAAAGATACAGTGCAGTTGTTACAAACAAAGGTGGTAAGGTTTCTAGGATTGAGGATTGGGGTAGACGACAATTAGCCTTTCCAATATTAAAGGTTTCAAAAGCACACTACATCTTGATGAATATAGAGTGTGGTCAGCCTGAGATTGAGGAATTGGAGCATTCATTTAGATTCAATGATGCAGTAATAAGACATCTTTGTATTAGGAATAAATTACCACCAACCGGTCCATCCCCTATGATGACTTCAGTACAAAACGAGTCTAATAAACAATCTGATAATGAAAAATCTAATACATAATTTAGTTTTTCGAACTTATAAATAAATATTTAAGGAAAAATATGGCTTTCAAAACTGGTGGAAGATCTGGCGACAAAAGAAGAGGGAGAAGACAAAACCAAACAGCACTTTTTAAAAGGAAAAGAGTTTGTCGCTTTTCAGGATCAAATCCCGAAATTGTCGATTATAAAAACGTTGATATGCTAAAAGACTTTGTTTCAGAAACAGGTAAAATAATTCCAGCAAGAATTACTGGTACAACTGCCAAATACCAAAGACAACTCACTACTGCTGTCAAAAGAGCTAGATTCTTGGCATTATTGTCTTTTACAGATAATCATTAAATTGGAGCCTTTTTATGCAGGTAATATTATTGGATAAAATATCAAAGCTCGGTAATCTAGGTGATGTTGTTCGAGTTCGAGATGGATATGCCAGAAATTTTTTAATTCCCAAAGGCTTTGCAAAAAGAGCTACTCAGACTGCAATTGCAGAATTTGAATCTAGACGAAAAGATTTGGTAAAACTGGCTGAAAAAAAACTCATTGAGGCTAAAGAAGTTGCTGAGACGATTACTGGGAAAAAAATAGAGATAACTCAAAAAGCTGGTGTTGATGGCAGGCTATTTGGATCTGTAACTGGTCAAGATGTTGTTAACAAAATTAAAGAGCAGGGTGTTTCAATTGTTAAATCACAGATATCATTCAAAGATGGTCCAATCAAAACACTTGGTGAGCATTCTGTAAAGATTCTAGTTCATAGTGAGATTACAGTTGATTTGCTTGTTAATGTAGTAGCAGATTCCCAAGAAATAAATTCCTAGGAGGCTATGAAATGGCTGTGTCTGCCTCACAGGCACTAAAACTAAAGTTACCTCCTCATTCCATTGAGGCTGAGGCAGCCGTTCTTGGGTCTCTTCTTTTGGATAACAATGCTTGGGAAAAAATTGGAGACTTAATTAGTTCTAATGATTTTTATAAATCCGAGCATAAAATTATTTTTCAGAATATTTTAAGACTTTTAGAACTAAGTAAACCAGCTGATGTTGTCACTGTATTTGAATCTCTAAAAGCATCTAATCAGAGTAATAATTCTGTTGGTATTGAATACCTCAACTTTTTAGCTCAGTCCAGTCCAGCTGCTTCAAATATTAAAGGTTATGCTGAAATTATTAGAGATCAATCCATTTTGAGAAGGCTTGTTTCTGTTAGTGATGAAATTACTTCATTAGCGCTAGGACCAGTACGTCGTGATACTAGAATCATTCTTGACGAGGCTGAAGCCAAGATTTTTAGAATTAGCGAGGATAGGGCAAGAGGTAATTCCGGTTTAAAAGATTTTGATAATTTACTAATTCATGTCACAAAAAAAATTAGTGATCTTTATGAAAACCCCAACCAAAGTGACGTAACTGGAATTCCAAGTGGTTTTATCGATCTTGATCAAAAGACAGCAGGTATGCATCCGGGGGAATTAATAATAATCGCCGGAAGACCAAGTATGGGTAAAACCTCTCTTGCTATCAATATTGCTGAGCATGTTGCAATTGATTATGGTCTACCTGTTGCTGTTTTTTCAATGGAAATGGCTGCAGAACAACTAGTTATTAGGATGCTTTGCTCACAAGGAAAAATTGATGCTCAAAAGGTAAGAACTGGCAAGTTGTCACAAGATGATTGGGATAGATTGATGAACGCTAACGCAAGTATGAAAAATGTTGCAGTTCATATTGATGAAAGTGCAGGTATTAACCCACTTGAGATTCGGTCAAGAGCAAGAAGGCTTAAAAGAGCCACTGGTGGTCTAGGGTTAGTAATAGTTGATTATCTTCAATTGATGAGTGCATCAGTTGATGGAGAAAACAGGACTACAGAAATATCTGAAATTACAAGATCATTGAAAGGCCTTGCGAAAGAATTGGAATGTCCTGTAATCGCCCTATCTCAATTGAATAGAACTGTCGAGCAAAGAACTGATAAAAGACCAGTAATGTCTGATTTAAGAGAAAGTGGTTCCATTGAACAAGATGCTGACGTTATTTTGTTTATTTACAGGGATGAAGTGTATAGACCTGATAGTCCTGACAAAGGAAGTGCTGAGATTATTATAAGCAAACAAAGAAATGGACCAACTGGAACAATTCGTTTAACTTTTCTGGGACAGTATACAAGATTTGAAAACTATGTTTCGATGCCCTGATAACACCATTGACTCCAAGAACCAACATACAAAGAACTACCTGGCAAACCTGCAACTTCCATTGCAACTAAATTATGACATGCACTAATACCAGAGCCACATGTGTGAACCACTGAGGAGGGAAATTTATTTTTCAAGAGCGTATCGAAATCATTTCTTAATTTTTTTGGGGACTTGAATTTTCCATTTTCTTCAAGATTTTCCATGTATGGTCTATTAATCGCACCTTTGATATGCCCAGCTTTTGGATCAATAGGTTCCTCTTTCCCATTAAATCTTTTCGATGATCGTGCGTCAATCAATGTACAAATTTCACCATTGCAACCAGATTTCACCCAACTTTTGATCATCTCAACTTTCCACTCAGTTGTTAAGGTTGGACGAATTGAAATACTACCACTCAAATTTTTTGGGAAGAATCCAGCAACTAATTGGTTACCTTTTTCAATCCAAGCATTAATTCCACCGTCTAGTACTCCACAATTCATATGTCCAATCCATTTGCACATCCACCAAAAACGGCAAGCAAAAATATTGTGCGAATTATCAAAACTAACAATCAAACTTTCATTGTTTGCACCAAAACTTTTCAAAAGATCAATAAATTTTTTTTTGTGAGGAAGTGGATGTCTTCCATCAGAAATTAAGCTGTTGTCATGACAAAGATTTTCTAAATTTGCAAAAAAAGATCCTGGAATGTGACCTGTTTCAAAATCTTGCTTACCCTTATTTGGACTTAATAAATCAAAACGGCAATCTACTAAAATGATATTCTGAGAGTTTTTTTTAATTTCATCTACGCTAATTAAAGGATTCATATTTTTTTAAATTTTTTCTATGCTATAGCAATTACGATTCATAAACTCATGAAAGTACGGAATACCGGCTTCCAATTCAGTATGATAAGGTCCATTATTATTTAAATTATCCTCAAGAAGACTTTTTTTACCTTTCTCAAGTTTTATAGCTATTTCATCATCTTCAACAACAGTTTCATTATAAGCATTTTGTTGTGCTTCTATGAATTCATCATCAAAAAAACTAATTTCCTCAGGATAATAAAATTCTGTAATATTGATTGTTTTTTGAGGTGATAAAGGATAAAGAGAGCTTACAACAAGAGATTTAGGGTACCACTCCAACATTAAATTAGGATAAATTAACAACCAAATTGCTCCAAATTTTGGTAACTTTCCATCATATATTTTTTTTACCAATTGACTAAATTTTTCATAGTTAGGAGTTGAATGGTTAGATAAATCGGAAATGCCAACAGCTTGAATGCTATATTGATCATCAAATCGCCATGTCAAATTCTGACAGTCTACGAAATTCCCCAGTCCTGGATGATAAGAATTTACATGATAATCGTCCAAATAAACTTCAATAAATGTTTTCCAGTTATAGTTGCAGACGTGTTTTTTGATGTCTTTTAGAACATAGCCATCGAAACTAAGCTCTTTGGAAAACGGAATTTTTTCAAAAAAATTCTTGAGATAATTATTTTTTTCAAACAACATCCCTTTCCAGTTGTAAATTTCAGTTTTTTCTAAAGCTGCACAAGGAGTCTTTGCGAAATAAGGTGCGCCTTTCAATTTACCTGATAACTCGTAAGTCCATCCATGAATAGGACATACTATATTCCTTATTGAACCCTGACCTTCCAGCATAATTGCTTGTCTATGTTTACATAGGTTAGAAATAAGAAGAATTTCATTTTGATCCCTCACAAGAATTCTTTTATGATTCTCTTGTGGAAGTGAGAAAAAATTACCATTATCTGGAACCATTAATTCGTGACCTACGTATTTCGGCGAGTTTTTAAAGCAAGTGTCAAGTTCCAATTTTAAATATTCGTCCTTAAAGTATGCGGAGTTGGGTAATACGGAATTGAAATTATTAAGTTTTTTTTGTTTTGGCAACAAAACCTCTCCTCAAAATTTTTAATATATACAATTTTAATAATGATCATATATCATCAATTGGCAGTTAATATATTCTGAAATAAAGCAAAACTATTAGAAAAAAATACAGAATATAAATTCTAAGGATAAAAATGAGTAAAACCAAAGGTTTAGAGAAAGGGGGGGAAACATCAGATTCCAAAGTAAATGAGCATAATTTTAAAACTACAGATTATTCCTTTGAAGAATGCCTCAAAAAAGTTGAGTTTTTGTCTAACGAATTAGAATCTGGAGGTTTGGAATTAAGTGAAGCGATTGAAAAATATAAACTTGCAGTTTCATTAATGAAGCGAGCCAATTATTTACTAAGTAATGTAAAAGATGAATTAGAAATTATTGATAACCAGGAAGAAAAAACTATCTTACGCCAAGATATTCTTAAGAAATGAGAAAAACTTTAAACTAAAATGAAGAATACAGACTGGAAAAAAAAATATAGGGATTTGATTGATTTAAGATTGAAAGAGGCAGTTAAAAGTCTTTCATCTGAGTACGCTTATGAGGCATTATTATCAAAAAAAAAAATAAGTTCTATTATTTCTACATTTTGGGAAGCAATGCAGTACTCCCTTACGGGAGGGAAAAGAATTAGAGGTATCCTTGTAATATTAACAGTAGAGGCATTATGTGGAAAATCTTACGAAGAAATTACCGATGATAGGAACAATACAGAGCATTCAAGACTAATAATTGATTCTGCAGCGGCTATTGAATGTATTCATGCTTTTTCATTAGTTCATGATGACTTACCATGTTTAGATGATGATGAATTAAGAAGAGGTCGTCCAAGTTGTCATGTTAAATTTGGAGAAGCAATGGCAATGCTTGTCGGTGATGCTCTTCAAACAATGGCTTTTCAAATTTTAACATCTCGAGAAGAATCACATTTAAAAAGATTTAAGTTGTTAAAAACACTTTCTTGGGCAAGCGGAGCTAATGGAATGGCAGGTGGCCAAGTAGTTGACATTGCAGTTGTTAAAAAAAAAATTGATCTCTCAGAATTGAAATTTATGCACAGAATGAAAACTGGTGCACTTTTGGAGGCAGCAGTGTCAATGGGTTTAATACTATCCGAGGTTGAAAATCAAAAGTTGATTTACGCCTCAAATTTTGTTCTATTTGCCAAGAGTCTTGGACTAGCCTTTCAGATAGTTGATGATATTCTTGATGCAACAGGCAAAGAAGAATCTTTAGGAAAAAAAATTGGCCGCGACTCTGATCTGCAAAAACCAAATTTCGTTCAATTATTAGGGGTACACAAGGCTCAAAAATATGCAGATAAATTAATTGACGATGCATTAACTTCAATAAAAAAAATAGACTCAAATGCTGATGCATTAAGAACATTAGCCAAGGATTTAACTTACAGAAATAATTAAATATAGGTTTTAATAGAGAATGAAATTACTTAATTCAAAATTTTTCCCCGAACAATTAAAAAAACTTAGTAGAGGGGACTTGAAACAAATTACATCAGAACTGAGAAATTACATTTTAAATTCAGTGTCAAAAACTGGTGGGCATTTATCTTCTAATTTAGGGACTGTTGAATTGACAGTAGCCCTTCATTATGTGTACGACACACCTCGTGATAGGTTGGTTTGGGATGTAGGCCACCAAAGTTATGCCCACAAAATTTTGACTGGTAGAAAAGACATGATGTCAACTTTGAGAAAAACTGATGGAATGTCTGGGTTCCCTAGGAGAGAAGAAAGTAAATATGACGCTTTTGGAACTGCACATTCCTCTACTTCAATTTCTGCAGTTTTAGGAATGGCAGTGGGATCAAAATTAGCAAATGAACATACTGGAGAAAGAAGAAGAAGACATGTTGCTATTATTGGAGATGGTGCCATGAGTGCAGGTATGGCATTTGAAGCACTCAATAATGCTGGAAATGGCAACAAAGATTTAGACATACTAGTAATTCTTAATGATAATGATATGTCGATATCACCACCAGTTGGAGCACTTAGTAATTATCTTGCAAGGTTGTTGACAGGAAAAATTTACTCCAAAGCTAGGGAGTTTAGTAAACAATTTTTGAGGGTTATGCCTCCTGTTTTAGAAATGGCAAAGAAACTTGAAGGAGGTGCTAAAGGGTTTCTAACACCGAGCACATTATTTGAAGAATTTGGATTCAACTATTTTGGGCCTATAGATGGTCACGATTTAGATTCAATGATACCAGCACTTCAAAATCTTAGAGCTTTAAAAGGGCCTCAGTTTTTACACGTTGTTACAAAAAAGGGTAAAGGTTATGTTAAAGCTGAGAATGACCCAATTCTTTATCATGGCCCCAGCAGTTTTGATCCATCTATTGGTATACTTCCTTCAAAAAAACCAAAAAAAATTACTTATTCAAAAGTTTTTGGAGATTGGCTGTGTGACGCTGCTGCCGAAAATTCAAAAATTGTCGGAATAACTCCGGCAATGAGAGAAGGTTCTGGTATGTTGAAGTTTGCAAGCCTTTACCCCGATAGATATTTCGACGTTGGAATAGCAGAGCAGCATGCAGTTACTTTTGCTGCCGGTTTGGCTTGTGAAGGTTTAAAACCTATTGTTGCAATATATTCTACATTTCTTCAACGTGCATATGATCAACTAATTCATGACGTGGCTCTTCAAAATTTAAATGTTGTTTTTGCTATTGATAGAGCAGGTTTGGTAGGTGCTGATGGAGCTACTCATGTTGGTGCATATGATTTAAGTTATTTGCGTTGTGTTCCTAATATGACTGTAATGACACCAAAAGACGAATTGGAATGCAGAAGAATGTTACATACGGCGATAATATGTGAAGGACCTGTCGCAATTAGATATCCCCGAGGATCTGGGCCTGGTATTTCGTTAGAGAATGAAGATGCATCAAAACCTTTAGTTATAGGAAATGCTGAAAAGTGCCGAGAGCATATCTTAGAAAATTCCAATCAAAACAAAAAGTTCGGTGAGCGCATAGCATTTTTAGCTTTTGGTTCAATGGTACAACCATGTTTGGAAGCTGCAAACATTTTAAATGCAACAGTAATTAATATGCGCTTTGTAAAACCTTTAGATTTAAAAATGCTACAGAAAGTTGCTAGTAATCATGACTTAATTGTTACTGTTGAGGAACACGTAAGGATGGGAGGTGCAGGTTCTGCATGTCTTGAGGCACTGATTTCAATTAGACCTTATGTAAAAAATGAAATCCACTTTTTGCATTTAGGATTACCGGATAGAAATATAGAACAAGGCGATTGTGAAACATTATTAAAAAGAGAAGGGCTTGATTCAGATGGAATAAAAAGCTCTGTTGAGAGCTACCTGAAAAATCAAAAAATTAATCTCTGAAATTTTCAAAGATCAATGGTAGGTACTTTATTTCTTTTTTTAATAATGAAATGACATCTTGAAGTAAATCTTTTTTTGAACCAGACACTCGAATCAAGTCACCTTGAATAGATGACTGAACTTTTATTTTCATAAGTTTAATTTTTTGGACAATTTTCTTTGCATCCTCCATTTTAATTCCATTCATTATAGTAATATTCTGCTTAACCTTATTGCCTGAAATTTTTGTTTTATCTCCATGATTGAATAGACGAATATCAACCTTTCTTTTTGCACATTTGGAATAAAAAACATCTTGCAACTGGGAAAGCTGAAAATCGTTGTCAGCCATACATGTAATTTCATTATCTATAAACTTAATCTCAGCACTAGTGTTCTTAAAATCAAATCTATTTTGAATTTCTTTTGAAGCTTGATCTATTGAATTTCTAACCTCGGTTTTATTAACTTGTACTGTGATGTCAAATGATGGCATTTTTTGTTTTCTTTATTTGTTTATTCTCATTCTTAAGGCATTTAATTTTATAAAACCCTCGGCATCTTTTTGATTGAAGCTACCTTGATCATCTTCAAATGTTGATAACTGTCTTTTATACATAGATTTGGGGGAGTATCTTGATCGAATACTTACATTACCTTTGTGCAATCGCACCACTACATATCCACTCACTAGTTTTTGAGTAAAGTTAATTAGTTCTTGCAAAGCATATCTCTCTGGAGCCCACCAATATCCATTATAGATAAGTCTTGCATATCTGGGCATCAAATCATCTTTTAAATGTGTAAGTTCTCTGTCAAGGGTGATTGACTCCATAGCCCTACGTGCCTTTAACAGTATTGTTCCACCAGGAGTTTCATAACAACCTCGAGACTTAATTCCTAAATATCTATTTTCCACCATATCTAATCTACCAACACCATGCAAACCTCCTTTTTTATTTAGGAGTGATAGAAGTTCGTGGGGTTTTAACTTGGTATCGTTTATTGAAATAGGGTCCCCATTTTTAAAACTTATTTTTAAGTCTTCAGGTTTAGACGGTGTTTTTTCTATTGGATTAGTTATTCTCCAGAGACCTTTTTCTGGTGCCGAATTCTTGGTATCTTCCAACTCACCACCTTCATAAGAAATGTGTAACAAATTTGCATCCATGGAAAATGGAGCGTCCCCCTTCCTCTTTTTGAAGTCCACCGGAATGTTATGAGTAACTGCATAATTGAGTAATTTTTCTCTTGAGTTAAGTTCCCATTCTCTCCATGGGGCAATAATTTTGACATTGGGAAAAAGAGCGTAAGCACCTAATTCAAAACGAATTTGGTCGTTACCCTTTCCTGTAGCTCCGTGAGCTATCAAATTGGTATTTTCTTTTTTTGCTATTTCAACTAGGTATTTCGCTATTAAAGGCCTGGCAATTGAAGTTCCTAATAAATATTCTCCTTCGTACACAGTATTTGCCCTAAACATTGGAAAAACGAAGTCCTTAACAAATTCTTCTCTTAAATCTTTAATAAAAATTTTTTTCACGCCTAATCTCATTGCTTTTTCTCTTGCCGGGCTCAATTCCTCACCTTGACCTATGTCTGCAGTAAAAGTAATAACCTCAAAACCATGATGATCTTGAAGCCATTTAAGTATCACAGAGGTATCAAGTCCTCCCGAATAAGCCAATATAATTTTTTTCACTTTTTTCATGAGTAATTAAATCCTAATAACAAATATTCCATTAAAGCTTTTTGGGCATGAAGACGATTTTCAGCCTCTTCCCAGACAACAGACTGAGGTCCGTCAATAACTTCAGCATCGACTTCTTCCCCTCTGTGTGCAGGCAAGCAGTGCATAAACAGAGCATTTGGTGATGCCAATGCCATTTTCTCCTTTGTTACACTCCAGTTTTGAAAAGCTTTAATCCTCTTTGCATTTTCACTTTCGAAACCCATACTTGTCCATACATCAGTAGTTACTAAATCGGCACCAGAACAGGCATCAGAAGGGTTATTAACAAGTGAGACATTTTTGCAGGTAGATATATCTTTTAGATATTCAGGAGGACAAGATATTCTTAAATTAAAATCTAAGATTGAGGCAGCTTCAATCCATGCATTACAAACATTATTTTTGTCTCCAATCCAAGTAACAATTTTTTTTTCAATAGATCCACGATACTCAGTGAAAGTAAAAATATCAGCGAGAATTTGACACGGGTGGTATTCATTAGTGAGTCCATTAATTACTGGAACCTTTGAGTTTATAGAAAAACTTTCGATTGTTTTTTGCTCATAAGTTCTTATCATTACAAGATCACACATTCGAGAAACCACTTTTGCTGCATCTTCTATGGCTTCACCTCTGCCAAGTTGCGTATCACGTGTGTTAAGGTAAACTGCGGATCCACCTAATTGTTGCATGCCAATTTCGAATGAAAGCCTTGTCCTAGTCGACTGTTTTTCAAATATCATCACCAATGTTTTGCCTCTGAAAGGAGCATGATTATCTGAAGAGTTGAGACCATTTTTCAACCTTTTGGTCCTTTCAAGTAAATAGACTAACTCATTTTTATTTAGGTCTGAGAATTTTAAAAAGTGGCGCATTTAATTTTGTTGGGTTAGTTATTTGTAAGAAAGTTTTTGATAATTGAACCAAGTTTATCTGTCAAAAAATTTACTTCTGTGGAATTAATTATCAAAGGTGGTAGAAGACGTATAATATTTGACTCAGTGACGTTTATCAATAACCCATCATTAAGAGCAACTTTTGCCAATTCCTTACATGATCGGTGAAGTTCAATACCTACCATTAAACCACGGCCTCTAATGTCTATAACTCCATTTGTACCTGAAAGTATGTTTTCTAAATTTTTAATTAATTGCTTTCCTCTAATTTGAGCATTCAATAACAGGTTTTCTTCTCGAACTATACTTAGAGTCTCTAGGCCAGCTCTCATTGCAAGCGGATTTCCTCCAAAAGTAGTTCCATGACTACCTGGACCTAGTAAATTCCCAGTATTTTTGCTCGTTAAAACTGCACCAACTGGTATTCCGGAACCAAGACCTTTGGCTAAGGGAACTATATCTGGCTTGATGTTGTTCCACTCAAACGCAAACCATTTCCCTGTTCTTCCCATGCCGCATTGAACTTCGTCCATAATCAGCAACCAATTATTTTCATCACAAATTTTTCTAAGTTTTTTGATGAAAGAGTCTTCAGGTATATTTATTCCCCCTTCACCTTGAATAGTTTCAATGAACACAGCACAAATTTCTTTGTGTTTTGCAGAGTTTTTATTTATTGCTTCAAGATCATTTAACGGGACACGAATAAACCCATCAAGTAAGGGCTCAAAACCTTTTTTCATCATTGGATTTGAAGAGGCAGAAATTGTTGCAATTGATCTACCATGAAAAGATTTTTCAAATACAATTATTTTTGGAGAAGAATATCCAAGGCTATGCCCAAACTTACGAGCAATTTTAATAGCAGTTTCATTAGCTTCAAGTCCAGAATTGCAAAAGAAAGCTAAGTCCATATTGGAAATTTTTACAAGTTCGTTTGCTAAATTCTCTTGCAAGGGAATCTGATAAAGATTAGAGGTGTGAATTAGCTTTTGAACTTGGTCAGTTATTGCTGAAACAAATTTTGGATGTGAATGGCCCAGAGTATTCACGGCTATACCTGACAAAGCATCTAAATATTTTTTTCCATTTTTATCATATAACCAGCACCCCATTCCATGATCCATCGAAACTTCCATTCTGGAGTATGTTTGTATTAAGGAGGAGTTTTTCTTAAAGATTCCCATATATAAATTTAACTTAGTTCTTGACTCAATAAAAAAAAATACAAATTAAAAAAAATTTAATTTATTTCCATGTTTGCTGGTTTAAAATATACTTATAAATTCATAACTTAATATTCAATCAATTGGAAAAATACCCATATCAATTTTATATATTTGGTAAGACTCTGCAAGGTAACAAATTCAGGCCCAGCGACTGGGCAGAAAGATTTTGTGGAGTTTTATCACAATACCAGCCTAAAAATTTAAAAAAAAATAATAATCGTCAAATAGGCTACTCGCCATATGCACAACCTCAAAATTACAAAGGGGAAAAGGTAGTGTTAGTCAATAAAGACATTGAAAAGATTGAACCCTTAGCTTGGAAGTTTGTAATTTCATTTGTAGATGATAACAAACTTGCTTTTGAAGAGAAACTTTCAAATGATCAAAACCAAGAGATCCAAAAAAAAATAATTAAAAAGCAACGAAAATCTTCTGCTGAGGAAAAATTAAAAAAATTGGAGACTATTTAATTAAGGGAAATAAATATTTTTTTCTTAATTTCTTCAATTGATCCGGAGCCAGAAACGGTAATAAAATTTGGCGCATCTGCACTCTGTTCTTTTTGCCAACTTTTATAAAAAGATATTAAGGGTTTGGTTTGTTGGTGGTAAACGATCAACCTTTTTTTTATAGTATCCTCATTGTCATCTTCTCTTTGAACCAATTTCTCGCCTGTGAAGTCGTCAAGATTGGGCTTTGAAGGAGGATTATGTTTAATATGGTAAACACGACCACTTGCAGGATGAACTCGTCTTCCAACTATTCGTTCTATTATCATCTCATCTTTAACATGAATTTCAACTACGGCATTAAGTTTAACTTTAGCATCTTTTAGGGCTTCAGCTTGAGGTATTGTTCTAGGAAAGCCATCGAAGAGGTAACCATTCAAACAATCTGATTTATCAATTCTATTCAAAACCAGTTGCACGATAATGTCGTCGCCGACAAGTTTACCTTGATCCATAATCTTTTTGGCGGTTGCTCCCAAATTAGATCCACTGTTAATTTCTGTTCTAAGCATATCTCCAGTGGAAATTTGGGGGATTCCAAAGTTGTGGCAAATAGCCTCTGCTTGTGTGCCTTTACCGGCACCTGGTGCTCCAAGAAGAATTAAACGCATAATTAAGTCCTATTTATTTATTTTTTAATAAAAGTCTAATTTTTTTTAAATCTTGCTCAGTATCAACACCTGGAGCAGGTTCGTCATATTCAATAATAACTTTGATAGATTTTTTATTCCACAACCATCTTAACTGTTCAAGCTTTTCGTTAAGTTCTAATAAGCAAGGCCCCCATGATACAAATTTTTTCAAATCGCCGATCGTGAAGCTGTAAATTCCTAAATGCCTCAAATAAACAAAAGAAGAGCCTTGAACTTTTTTATCTGAGTGTAAAATTCCATTTTTATTACCTTCATTTCTGTTGTAAGGAATGACAGACCTTGAAAAATAAATTGCCTCATTTTTCATATTAAGTATTACTTTCACACAGTTGCTATTTGGAATTTCTGTAATATCTTTGATTGGAGTTGCAACAGTTGCAACTGAAGATTCAGGTGTTTTATATTTCAATTCAGCAACTTTCCTGATCAATTTGTGAGGAATCAGAGGCTCATCTCCTTGAAGGTTCACAACTATTTGATCGTCATCGGCTTTCATTACTTTTAAGGCCTCTAAAATCCGATCAGATCCACTCGGATGGTTAACATCAGTCATTATGCCTTCAGCATCAAATCTTTCAGTAATTTTTATAACTCTATCATCATCAGTTGCAACAACAATTCTTTGCGCACCACTTAATTTTGCAGCCTGAATGACATGAGCTATCATTGGCTTACCAGCAAGATCTAACAAAGGTTTATTCGGCAGCCTGGTAGAATTCACTCTGGCAGGTATCAAAACCCAAAAATTCATTATTCCACTCAATTTTGCTTTTGTTCAGAATTAAGTGAAACCTCAGTTTCTGCAAGAGATGATATTGGAACAGCAGCAGTTTCAAGCAAGTGAGGCACCCCATTGATTATTGGGTATGCAATCCCTTCATCAAAACAAACCAAAAAGTTCTTGCTAGGGTGCAGTTTCAAAGGCTTAAGTGTTTTTGGGCAAATGAGTATATTTATTAATTTCTTATCCATTTGGGTAATTCTACTTACTAAATCCAATTATTAATACTGCTTACAAAATTAGATCCAAGCTGAAGATTGAGTTTTACTATCCAAAATTGTTCTTTATTAAGAGAATTAGCATTTTTGGAATAAACAAGTTTTACACCATCTTTTTCGGTCATCAGAACAATTCTTTCGGAAGAGTTCAAATAATAAGACAAGTTATCAATAAAATTCGTGTCGTGATTTTCTAACCATAATGGCTCAAAGTCAATTTCCAATTTTTTTAACAACATGAAGAACCTATTTGGGACAGCAATTCCAGCTACTGCGAGAGGTTTAATTTTAGTTGTTATGTAATTAAGAGAAATTTTTTGTTTTAACTCCTCACTACCTATCTCACTGTTGATGATGTTTTTCCACATTAAAGATTTTTTTTCTAGGTATCCGAAAGGTATATTTTTTTTAAGTCCAAGTCTTTTAAAACAATCATTAACATTTATCTTTTCATTGATGTTGTTAAATACAGTAGCATCAACATCATAGTCTAGTGGGAGAGTTTCTCTCAGCGGACCATAAGGTAGTAAAAATCCATTTCCAAATAGTCTTTCATCAATTACTAAAATTTTCTTATCTGGAAATAAACTTTGTTGTTGTAAACCATCATCGAGCAAGATGACATCGATTTCAGGAAATTGTGATGTTATTTTTGAATAAGACTCAGCACGATTTCCTACACAAACTGGCACTCCAGTTTCAGCGATTAAGCAAGGCTCATCTCCATATTCTTTATATGAAAAATTTAAGGCATTTTCTAGATCGACAATAGCAGGTTTTTTTTTATATTTCTCTATAAAACTTTTGTATCCCCTGGTAATTACCGCGACTTTAACATCAATTGATTTAAGACTGTTAATTAGACAAATTGTAGTGGGTGTTTTGCCAGCACCACCTACTAATACATTTCCTATAGCAAAAATTTTTGGACGACTAGTTTTTTTTATTAAAATTGAAGAATTTTTAAAATTATTCTTTTTTTTTTAATAAATAAAAACAAAAAAAATCCATAAGAAAGAAGTTTAGCTGTTGGTTTAAAAAAAAACCAAATCACATTAATTAAACAAAAAATTATTTTGTTATTTTGTTTATTGTTGTAGGATATTTTTTTTTCATCATAAGAGTTTAAAGTTTTAAACCCCGGGTACCAATGAGAAAAAAGCTTTTCAATTAAACCTTTTTTTAAGGTTAAATTTATTCTAATCATTTAACTTGATTGATTGTGGATAACTTTGTGGAAATAGAAGTAAGAATTGCACATATTTTTTTTTATATTTTAATTGTATTAAGTAGTTTAAAGCACTATGTTATTGTCTGTATTAATTTCAAATAAATAAAATGAAAAAGTCAAACAATATCAATAACTTATATTTTTACCTTTAAAACCTTATTTTTTATTCTAGTTGTATTTGTATATCTTTGATTTTTCATAGAAATTTTTTTCTACGTTCGAATGGCATTGATTTTGTGGAAAATTTTTTTGGGAGCCAATTAATAAAATGCCTAATAAAGGTGAATTAAAAGTTATCTCAGTATCAAGACTCAACTATTTGATAAGTCACTGTTTATCAATTAACTATCCACTTATTAAAGTGGAAGGAGAGATTTCTCAGATCTTGGTATCAAAAGCAAAGCACATGTATTTTACACTTAAAGACGAGCACTCATGCGTGAGGTGTGTTTTTTTTAATGTTGATCCAGAACTATTGTCTTTTAATCCTGAAGATGGGAATCAAGTAGTAGTTGAAGCCTCACCCTCTATTTATAAAGCAAGAGGAGATTTTCAATTAAAAGTTTTGAAGATCGCCAAGTCAGGAAGTGGAAAACTTTTTGAAAGATTTTTGTTGTTAAGTAAAAAGTTAAAATCCGAAGGTTTATTTGAGCCAGAAAACAAAAAAGAAATCCCAAGTTTTATAGAAAGTATAGGGATCATTACTTCTTTAGATGCTGCTGCTTTACGAGATGCAATTATTACCATAAACAATATCATACCTAGAATAAGAGTTAAGATTTTTGCAAGCTTGGTTCAAGGAGATAAAGCACCTGAAGAATTGATCAAAGCAATTAATCTTGCGGAATCAGATGATGATTTAGACGTTTTACTCCTGATAAGGGGTGGAGGTAGCCTTGAGGATTTGTGGGCATTTAACAACGAAAATTTAATTAGAAACTTGGCAAAGGTTAGCAAACCAATAATTACTGGCATAGGACATGAGACTGACACTACTCTGAGTGATTTGGTGGCTGATTACAGAGCTGCAACACCCACAGCTGCTGTAGAGATAATTGGTGTTCAAGAGCAAAAACTAATTCATAAATTTAATGAAAATAGAACCAGACTTAGAAAAACTTTCATTGATTTTATCAGGGTTCAAGAACAAAAATTTGATTTACTCTCAATAAAAATTAAAAGCCCAAGAGATGAGTTGATATTAAAAGACAATAATTTTAAACATGCTTATTTGAGACTAATAGAGATTAAAAAAAATTTATTTAATACTCTTAAATATCGAATTGATCAAACAGAAAGAAGATTATCTGCACTTAATCCATTAGCAATTTTAAAAAGAGGATACTGTGTGTTGTATAAAAAAAATTACAGTGAAGTAATAACTTCAATTAATCAAATAGTGGAGAGTGATCAATTAGATGTAAAGTTATTTGATGGAAATGCTTCAGTTTTGGTTAAGAATATAAAAAAACTTAATAAATAGGAAAAATAATATTTTAAAAATTGTAAAAAACCCGGGTTTTGTTATTTTGTTTTGCAAAAGAGTATAGAATCAGAATTATTTTTTAATTTTCGGAATCTTTAATTAGTTTGATTTCTTGGGGAGCATTTAATGGCATTTATCTTAACCTCTTTGACGCGCACAATTGCTGCCGGCCTAATTCTACTTATTTTAATAGCTTTTATTTTTGGTGATGTTGATATATCCGAACCAGCCTGGATAGCTTTCTTCTTTCGTTGGTTGCACGTAATTGCCGGGGTAATGTGGATTGGACTTTTGTGGTACTTTAATTTTGTTCAGATTCCGTCAATGCCGAAGATTCCAGATGAACAAAAACCAGCTATCTCAAAAGTAATCGCCCCAGAAGCTCTGTTTTGGTTTCGTTACTCTGCTTTAGCAACTGTCGTAACCGGTTTGATTGTTGCCTGGATCAACGGCTATGGGCATCAAGCATTAATGATTTCAGACGGATTCGTTGCCATTGGCATTGGTATGTGGCTAGCAATTATAATGGCTATCAACGTGTGGTTTATTATTTGGCCTAATCAGAAAAAAGCATTGGGTATGATTCAAGTGGACCAAGATCAAAAAGTGAAAGCTGCGAAACTAGCAATGCTGACATCTCGCATAAACACTTTACTGTCTTTTCCAATGTTATATTTGATGGTAGCTCAACAAAATGTTGGGTTAGGGTAAAGCTTTAAAATTAATATGATTTTGAAAGATACTCTGTGACTTTTTGACCCTTTTTAATTTTTCTGTCTCGAAACCAACCAGATTTCATTTCAAGTGCATACATTGATGGAGATATTGAACAATGAGGGGTTTCATCAAAAGGAATCATTTTTTTTATATTAACAATAGTGTATTCAGAATTGATAAATGCAACCGAAAGAGGAATTGAGGTGTTTTTCATCCACATACAACGTATTTTCGAAGTTTTGTATTTGAAAAACATACCTTGATCCTTCGGTAAGGATTTTCTGAACATCAAACCTTTAATTCTTTGAACTTCATTGTCTGCAATTTCAGCGACAATTTTATGATTATTTATTTTAAGAAACACAAAATTTGCCTTCAGTGCTTGAGTTGCATCAATTGAAAGAGATTTCGTATTAAAAAAAACAAGAAAAATTATTAAAAAATAAACATTCGCTTTCATATTTTGTAGTTTAATTAGTAAACAATCTCGTTTTTTTTCCTTAACTAAAAGGAGTATATGTTTTGTCAAGTAAAGTATCTATACCTACAAGTGGCGAGAAAATTTCATTTGATGATAATAACGCATTAGTTGTTCCTGAAAATCCAATAATTCCATACATTCAGGGAGATGGTATTGGCATTGACATTAGTCCTGTAATGATTAATGTTGTTGATGCAGCAGTAAGCAAAGCATATGCAGGAAAAAGAAAAATATCATGGATGGAAATTTTTTGTGGAGAAAAAGCTACTAGAGTCTATGGACCAGATGTGTGGCTTCCTGAGGAGACTCTGGATTTAATAAAAGAATATGTTGTTTCAATCAAAGGGCCTTTAACTACTCCAGTTGGAGGGGGAATTAGATCTTTAAATGTTGCTTTAAGACAAATTTTTGACTTATATAGCTGTGTTAGACCTTGTAAATACTATTCAGGGACTCCTAGTCCTCACAAAAATCCACAAAATTTAGACGTAATTGTTTATAGAGAAAATACAGAAGATATTTATATGGGTATT
>NHHF01000067.1 GCA_002171155.1 Betaproteobacteria bacterium TMED156 | reverse complement strand
TTAACAAAAATAGAGCTTCTTTGATCGACTTGAGACCAATATAATCGACCAGGAGAATAAATTCTGTATCATTTTCTTTTATATTTAGATCTTGCCTATGCAAAAAATTTTGCCAAACTTTTTCTTGAAATTCTTTGGTTGAAAGACATAATTTTATGTTGCTATACGAACCAAATTGAATTGGACAAGACGCCAAAATTTTTGAGTACCATGAATGAAAAGTGCAAATTACAATTCTGTCTGAATTCATTAAAAATGATTCATACAAAGAACAAGCTCTTTCATGTAGTTTTTCACTGTTTTGCGAGCAAACTCCAATTGAATTAAGTTTTTCTAGTACTTTCTGTTTCGATTCAGTTGCCAGAAAAAAAAGAAATTCTTTTAATCTTTCCTCCATTTCGTTTGCAGATTTTCTCGTAAATGTAAGAGCTAATATAGACGATGGATTACCTCCTTCCACTAGAAAACGTAGAATTCTGGAACAGATTAACCATGTTTTTCCACTTCCAGCACAAGCTTCTACAACAAAACTCTGTGATGGATTGCAGGCTCTTTTCATAGATAAAAATTTTTGTTCGTTTTCATCTCTATCCGTTTTCATTTTTTAACTCATCCATTCATCTTTTCTACAAATTGCTTTAACTCTACATTCCTTACAAACTTTCCCAAATTTTGCTGCTATAGGCTGAATTGGAAGTCCTTCATTTAGATCTAAAAAAACTTTATTCAACTTGTTCACCAACATCTCTGCCTTGTCAATCTGTTCTACATTTTTAAATTTTGTCTCTTTATTAGTTATTGAAACATAACCTGCGTTTGAAATTTTGATCCCGTTCTTCTTTAACAACCATGCATAAAGTAAAATTTGTGCTGAAAAAATTTCTTTTTTTGTACTTCCAACTTGTGTCGTTTTGAAGTCTATGACAGATTTGTAATCAGTATCCCTTTTCATGGTTGCAACTCTATCAACTTTGCCACTTAAGTTTATTGCAAAGTCAGGTAAGTTTGCGTTGATGTTCTTCTCTACCATAAATGATGCAAAATTTTCAAAATGTGAGAGGCACCAATCTGATAGGTTATTAAACCTTGATCTTATGGTAAGTGCAGTTTCTAAAGAAACATTTCTGTTTTTAACCAGTTGATATAAAGTTCTTTTTAAAATTTCATACCAATCTTTATGACTAAGAATTTTTTTTTGTTTAAAAATTGGCTCTTTCAAAGTGTTCTCAATATTTTCCATTAATAGGTGAAGTCCAAGACCAACTTCACGATGATCCGAGCTGTTTTTAAAATAATCGTGTTCTCTAACTCCGAAAAGACTAATCCAAAAAAACTTATATGGACATTCAATCAAATTCTTTACTTCACTTACAGATAAATTCTTAGGGTATTTTTTAACATATACAGAAGGCATTGTTATTACTTTCTCTGTGCCATTAGCTTTTATTTGAGTGGCTGAGAAATTGAAAAATATTTTTTTTGATAATTCTTCAGGAACCACTAAACGGATTCTATCAATCCATCTACTCCAACTTACAAATAATTCTTTTTTCTCCGATTGACCATATAAAAAAACTGGTATTTTTAAACATAAAAGACTAACAAATTCTTTTAAACTGTATAATTCTTCCTCTTGTTTTTCAAAACTAGCAGTAGCTTTTGACCAAAGATAAGAATCGACATATCTAGTTCTTGTAATATTGGGTAAATTATTGTCAGTTGCACCAATCACTAAAAGTCCATCTGGAGGATTCCATACAGCCTGTTGAAAATTTAAAAGAATTACCTTTGCATTTTGAAACCTCACTGAAAAATTATGTTGAGCAAATTCCCACTCAATTAAATTAGTAAAATTATTTGAACTTATATCTTTATTTGCCAGATCGGTATCTATTTTTCTGCATACACTTAATACAACCCTGCCAGCTGAATCGTTCAGTAGTTCTTCCTCAATTCCAAGTAGTTTTATTGTATGGATTAATTTTGTTGACAATGAACCAGATGCAGTTTGTTCTATAACCTCAATTAAATTAGTTGGTAAAACTTGCAACGGGTTTCTGTCAGGCTGCCAGTTTTTTAATTTCTTTGTTATTTCAATAAATGCTGCATCCTCAAAAAAATTATTTTTAACTAACGTTCTCCTGATCATTGGGATATTTAACCAGTGAAAGAGATCCTCATTAGAAATTTTTCCTGAAATAATCTTTACCAAGCTAATTACTGAGAGTGAAACTGCGGAAGTGTTCAACGACCAACCTGCACTGTCGTCAACTTCAATTCCCATGTGATTTAATTTAGCTATCAATCTTCGAGTTACTCTTCGATCCAGAGCGATAATGCCAATTCTATTCATATTTTTGTTAAGCCAGGAAGTAATTTGAGAAACCAAAACGTCAGTAAAGCCTTGAAGTGATTGAACTTCAACGCAGCGAATAGGAACCATATCACCTGAAAGATCCCAATCTTTCGAAAATTTATTGCTATTTGTAGCTAATTTTTTTCTTCTAGATTCAAAACATTTATTAACCTTGTTGAAGACCTCTGGCCAAATTAAATCATAGTTTTCTTGCCATGATCCCCAAATAATTTTGTTTGGGTATTTTGGTTTTATTGTCTGATAAATAGGTTGATCAAATATAAATATATTCCAATCAGTGGTTTTTTTTCTGGCAAGTATTAAATTCTTTGCGATTATTAAGGGGTCTGGTATTTGCGTCAAAATCATCACTACACCCGAGTTGACGTTCACATTAACCCTTCTAAGAGGTGAACCTAGGGTTACTAAGTCAAATTGTTTTCGGTGCCATAATGCAGAATTTAGTTTGTCACTAAAAGCACTCCTTAGCATTAGAAGAAACTCAAGATTATCTAATTCTAATTTATTTTTTTGGTTTTCAACTTTGGGATACCCCAAAATCTTCCATCCTTCTTCTAACCATTCCCACCTTTGAATAATCTTTAACCATTCTGCTGCAAGTTCAAATGTAGTTAAAGACAGTTTTTCTGCATATGTATCAATCGAGGGTATTTTTTCGACTATATCCATTAATCTTTGCCTAATAGAAATAACTGGTTCAGAATTTTTTTCCACAGGTCTCATTGCTTGATATGATTCGTAGTTTGTTATCAAGTGTATTTCTGGAAGAACACCCTTCTTTCCGTAGGTAGTACTTGTAAATAAATTTTTTATTTGAAGAGCAAGTTCGTTGTTGTCTACAAGTACTAACTTTGATGAAAGTAGATTCGAAGTTTTAAGCTTGGGAAGAATTTTCTCAAAAACCTCATCCGAACTCTGCTTTATCTTATGTACATTAGGAGGGAATATATTTTTGGAAGCCGACTTTAGTTGTTCACTATCAGTAATCAGATTTTCACTAGAGTTTGAATTTAAAATATAATGCTCAGATAATAAATATTTCCAAAAATTAACTGAATTCCGGAGATTATCGGATTCTAAATCATTAAAATCACCTTTAAGTTCCATTTTTTTGTTCATTTTTTAAAAAGGAACGTGACCCTTATCAAACATGATGTTATGCTATATTTCAACTTTTACACTTCAATGAACAAATTGTTCAAATATCCCTAATTAAATTTTATAAAAAATGAATAAATTGGTTAAGTCCGTTAAAGATGATTCTTTTGATACTGAAGTCTTAAATTCTGATTCTCCTGTTTTACTGGACTTTTGGGCAGAGTGGTGTGGTCCATGTAAAGCGATATCTCCAATTGTAGAGGAAATTGCCTCAGATTATTCAGGCAAATTAACTGTAGCAAAACTTAATATCGATGAAAACCCTTCCACACCCGAAAAATACGGTGTCAGAGGTATTCCCACATTGTTACTTTTTAAAAATGGAGTAGTTGTCGCTGAAAAAGTTGGAGCAGCCCAAAAATCTCAACTAACAGCTTGGATTGACAGCAATATCTAACTTTTAAGGAACATTTTTTTGTTACCAAAATCTTCAATAGTAATTTTTGCTGAGCTTAGCTTTTAAACTTACTACCAATATCTAATGTATTTATCTGAACTTAAAACATTACCTGTTACTCGTCTAGTTGAATTAGCAAGGTCCCTTGACATAGAAACTGCCAGTCGACTTCGAAAGCAAGAGCTAATGTTTGCAATTCTTAAAAGGAAGGCTAAGGCCGGCGAACAAATTTTTGGAGACGGTGTTTTGGAAGTGTTACCAGACGGTTTTGGATTTCTAAGATCACCAGAGGCTTCATATATGGCTAGCACGGATGATATCTATTTGTCCCCCTCACAAATACGAAGATTTAATTTACATACTGGTGATGCAATCGAGGGAGAAGTAAGAACGCCTAAAGAAGGAGAAAGGTACTTTGCCCTTGTAAAAGTAGACAAGATAAATTCTCAACCGCCAGATGCATCAAAAAATAAGATCTTATTTGAAAATCTTACTCCTCTATTCCCTAATGATAAAATCACCCTTGAAAGAGATATTAGTGCCGAGGAAAATACAACAGGTAGAATTATTGATATGGTAGCACCTGTTGGTAAAGGACAAAGAGGCTTACTGGTTGCCTCACCTAAAAGTGGTAAAACCGTAATGATGCAAAATATTGCCCACTCAATAACTGCAAATCATCCTGAGATCAAACTAATTGTTCTTCTTATCGATGAAAGGCCTGAAGAAGTAACCGAAATGCAAAGGTCAGTTCGTGGAGAAGTAGTAGCATCAACATTTGACGAGCCAGCACCTCGTCATGTTCAAGTTGCGGAAATGGTTATAGAAAAGGCTAAAAGACTCGTTGAACATAAACAAGACGTAGTCATTTTGCTAGACTCCATAACAAGATTAGCTAGAGCGTACAATACAGTTGTACCTACATCTGGAAAGGTACTTACTGGCGGTGTAGATGCAAATGCTTTGCATAGGCCTAAAAGATTCTTTGGTGCCGCAAGAAATGTTGAAGAGGGAGGCTCGCTGACAATCATTGCCACCGCTTTGATTGAAACTGGCAGCAGGATGGATGAGGTTATATATGAAGAATTTAAAGGCACTGGCAATATGGAAGTCCATCTCGAGAGGAAATTAGCTGAAAAAAGGGTTTATCCTTCAATTAACATAAACCGTTCTGGAACTAGAAAAGAAGAATTACTTATTAAACCCGATTTATTGCAGAAGATTTGGATTTTAAGAAAAATCATTCATGACATGGATGAAATACAGGCAATTGAATTTTTACTAGACAAAATGCGACAAACAAAAAATAATGCAGAATTCTTTGATTTGATGAAAAAGGGTGGTTGAAAAATTAGTTTTGTTGCCAAATAATTAGATATATGTGTTTTTTAAATTAATTACGGTTATTAAGGAAAGTTTATGAAAGATGAAATTCATCCTGACTACAGAGAGGTGGTCTTCTTAGACCTTTCTAATAATTTCAGTTTTGTAACTCGTTCAACAGTCAAAACTAAAGAAACAGTGAAATGGGAGGATGGAAAAGAATACCCACTTTTCAAGTTGGATACTAGCTCAGAGTCTCACCCCTTTTATACTGGAACACAGAAAATTATTGATACAGCAGGACGAGTAGAAAAGTTCAGACAAAAGTTTGGGAAAAAAACTGGTACTTTTTCAAAAAAAGGTACTTAAATAACATTTAACTCGAGTTTAAATCAATTGGGGTTACTAAAACGCTTGTAAAAAAAAATAGAATTAATCACAGGCATCTAATAAGCCTTTCTGGTGAAGTTCGCGCGTTGCCTGGACTTGTTGCAAGTGCCTCAAAAAATACACCAAGACTATTTATTATTTTAATAATTTTCTCAATTTTGGGTTTCGGTCTATTTGATAGAAGCCCATGGAGGGGAACTGATTTATTTGGAACAGCACTAATAAAAAGTTGTGTTGATGCATATTACTTAAGCTCTTTAAGTTGCATTGTTCCTAATTTTTACGGAAGTATATTTGCAAGTGAAGGACCATTATTTACATGGTCAATTTCTTTTTTAATATTAAGTATTAATTTTTTACTTAAAGTCTCACAATTAGAACCTATTTCAATAAATTATTTTGATGATTTAGCAAGAATAATTCAAAGCTTTTATATCTTAATTGGACTGTCTATTTTATGGATCGGGACAAAAACTTTAGCTTTGCGTAGAGAGTCAAAACCAATTGATCCACTTGGAATTGGGCCCACTTCTGAAAAGTTTAGCTCAAACATAGCTGATTGTTCTGTTCTTATAACAATTTCATGCCTTGGTTTAATCATGCCTTGGCATGAAGTTGGTAAAACCGGTCTAAATTTTTTATTGTTTTCAACTATATTCTATTCCTTATCTATTGCTCCTGAAAAACCAAAAAAGGCTGGAGCAATTTTTGGTGTTACTTCACTTGCGGTACTTTTTTCCTCAGGAATTGGGGTATTTATTTTTACTTATCTCGCAAGTTTAATAATATGCTTTAGAACATATCCTTGGTATTTAGTTGGAAAAACCTTTCATTCCTATTCTTTGTTTTTTTTATTATTGGGATCTTTACCATTTTTTTTTATTGAGTTTAAGGCTGAATCTATTTCACTTATTAAAATATGGGTTGAATACCAAACTAGCCAAGAAAAGTTTCAGCCCTTTTTCCTCATAAAAACTTGGCTTTGGACATGGTGGCCCTTATGGCCAATCGTAACTGCATTTGCTATTCAGGCATACAGAGAAAAATTCATAATGTTGTCTCATCTTCAAATGCCTTTGATTTTGCTTTTTATGCTTACTCTTTTTCCTTTGAGTGGAGTATTTGTTTCTGAAGGAGTGAAGTTCATACCGATTGTTCCTCTTGCAGTCTTGGCTGCTTTTGGATTACTATCTTTACCAAGAAGTGTTGCTAATCTTTTAGACTATTTCGCTTTGTCAATTTTTACCTTTTTAAGTTTTATGATTTGGATGTACTGGATTGCACTTCATACTGGCACTCCTGATCTCATATACAAAAATGTAATTAAAGCAGCACCTAATATTTCAGGTAAATTTAACTTACAAGAAATAATTTTAGGAATTGTTGTCAGCTGTTCATGGGTTTTACTAATTGTATGGAGAATAAGGGTTAGTGAGCCTATGATATGGAGGCCAGTTATTCTAAGTGCAGGTGGTTTAGGTTTAACATGGGTCTTATTAATAAATCTTTGGGGGCCAGCACTTGAAGTCAATAGAGGTTTCACTGAGATTACCAGAGAGGTTACCAAAGTTATCAAGATCAGCCATCCTAATATTTCTGAAATTTGTATAGGAATCAATCATAACGACCTAAAAACAAGAGCAATTGTTCTAGCTAATTCAGAATTGAAAATCAACAAGATCGGAGTAGAAAAAGAAATTGACTGTGAGTACATGATGATCAGAAGCATAAATATTGTTAATCTCAAAGCCTCTAACTCATTAAATTTGAAAAATTGGAACATGGTATGGTCAGGTAATAGGGAAGCAGACCCTAGAAAAAAGGAAAACTTTCTGTTGTACAAAAAAATTTACTAAATGTTTAGAAAATTATCCCTATAGTATTTTAATTCTTCAACAGACTCTATAATGTCAGCTAGTGCTGTATGGGCGCCTTTTTTTTTAAAGCCTTTTAGTAATTCTGGCTTCCACCTCTTGCATAATTCTTTTAATGTACTCACGTCAAGATTACGATAATGAAAAAAATTCTCAAAACTTGGCATATACTTTCTCATGAATCGTCGATCTTGGTGTACTGAGTTTCCACATAGTGGAGACTTATTTGCTGAAGCGATGGGTTTCAAAAATTCAATTATTTTTTTCTCAGCCTCTTCTTCATTAATAGTTGAAGATTTTACTCTATCAATTAAACCAGTTCTTTTATGAGTTGTTTGGTTCCAATCGTCCATGGTCTCCAAGTGGTCCTCATTTTGATGGATAGCCAATACTATTCCCTCAGAAACTGTAATTAACGAGGAATCTGTAACTACAACTGCAACCTCTAAAATCCTGCAAAATTGAGGGTCTAAACCACTCATTTCCATATCAACCCATATCAAATTTTCGTCAATATTTGATACACAACTCAGTTGTTGTTTTATATTCATATAATTGTAGTTAAATAAACTAATTGAAAATTAAAAATTTGAACAAATCTACTTATCGGATAATTTGCACATATGGTGATAAAGCTATTATAGATGAGGATAGTAAACAAACTCCTTGCTTAATTAGAACAAAAAAAAAGGATATAGTCACGAATGATTTTGTAAAAATAGAAAAAAAACAAAATACTGTTTTAATAACGGAGATAAAGAACAGGAAAAATATTTTTTACAGACAAAATAACCATAAGAAAAAAATAATAGTTGCAAATATTGACCACATTTTTATAGTGATTTCTCCAGTTCCACTATTTTCATCTGAAACACTAATTTGTATGCTTGCTAGTGCACAAAAGGAAAAGATTCCGACATCAATTATTATTAATAAAACCGATTTAAAAAATGAAACCCAAAAATTAAAAGAAATACTAACTTTAATAACACCATTTAATTTAGAAAACGAAAAAAAAGATTCTGAAAAATTAAATCAGTACGAGTTCAATTCCGATTTAAAAACAAGAATATTGAGTTGTAACACCAAAACAAATAATGGAATGGATGAATTTAGAAAATTCATATCGAAAGTGAAAAACAATCAAATCGAAACTAACTTAGCTTTAGTTGGTCAATCTGGTACTGGGAAAAGTAGTATAGTTAACTCACTTATTCCTGATGCTAATTCAAGAGTATCGGCCATATCAAAAAGTTTAAACACTGGTAGACATACAACAACGACATCCAAGAGTTATGAAATCGAAGGCTTAAAAAACAAAAAAACATGGATGATTGATACTCCAGGAATTGAAAAGTTTGGAATTAGTCATCTTGACATGAATGACTTAAAAGAAGTCTTTACTGATTGGAAGTTAATTAATGAAAAGTATGGTGATTGTAAATATGCTAATTGTTTTCATGGTTCTGAACCAAATTGCCAAATAAAAAAACTACTTTCAATGCTATCCAATGACCCAAACAGCAAATTGAGATTCTTAAACCTGAGAACTAGGATAAAAATTTGGTTTAATCTTTCGAAAATGGTCAGGTCAAAACATTAGAGAGATAACCAAGGGTAATAAGCATTAGAACAAAAAACCACAAAAATAGAGCTCTCCATATTAGACCTGTAAGAATCCTCATACTATTTTCATCAACTTCTCTTAAATCTGGCACTATGTAATCTGTCGATCTAATATTTTCAAAATCTTCAAATCCAGATGTTGCAACTGGTATGGTTAGTCGAAGAGTCATAGCACCTTCACCAGCCGATAGAATTATGCGTTCCGAATCATAGCCTTGTTTTGAAACCATAGCAGACCTAGCTCTTATCATCTGTATTGCATCTTCGAAGTTCCCAACTATCGCGAAAATAAAAGCTGTAGTTCGACTTGATACCCAGTCTACCCAAAAAAAACCCTTCTTTGAAATTTCACCGAAAAAATCCGGAATATCTCTTAAATTATCAGAATCAATTGGATCAGCAGTTGTTTTTTTTGTGTTAGAAGGGTCTTCAGTCTTTTTTGTGGAGTTTTCTTGGTCACTAAGATTTTGCTGGTTATTTGTATAATCATTCCATTCTTTCATTGCTTGGACAGACACCCTGTAGATTATTGGTCCCAATGGACCTGGCAATACTAGATACCAAAAGATTACTCCAAATAAGTTTCTTTGAGCAGCTAAAATTCCTAGTCTTATAGTCTCTCTGGTGACAGAAAGAGAATCTCCGGATTTTGCAGTTGAAAAAACCACTGGATCAGCACCTACAAAATTTGCCCAGTCTTGAAGGTGCTTCCTTGCATCTACCAAATCACCATTTTTTAAACATTTTTGGATGTTATTGAACCTATTAATGAAATTACTGAAACCGAAACTTAAATACAAAATAAAGATTGAAAAAACTAGAGATAAAATTGGATGTATAAGGTTGCAGAGCAACCACAATAACCATCCAATTAACCCTAATAAAAGGGTTACTGAGAACCAAGAAATAATTGCTGTCAATTTCTCCCCAGTATTGAGTTTATTTTTTACAGTGGTCAGAAAATTTGACAACACATCCTCAATGGCCCCAAAGGGTGCAGGGAAAAATCGTTCAAGCAATATAGCCAATATAAGACTTATTAATAGCATTTTTGTTGTATTATTAAACTAGCATTTTTCAGTAGTTACGATTTAATGCTACTGGGCATGTTATCCTCAACTTCTATTTTAGGTGCTTTAGCCTTTTGTGTTTCAGAACCTCTGTTGGGTAGCTTCTCCCTGATTCGTGCAGATTTTCCAGAGCGTTCTCGGAGGTAAAATAATTTTGCTCTCCTAACATCCCCTCTTCTTATAACATCAATTTTAGATATTAATGGTGAGTAAGTCTGGAATGTTCTCTCAACCCCCTCGCCTGATGATATCTTTCTAACAATGAAAGAAGAATTCAATCCTCTATTTCTTTTGGCAATAACTATTCCCTCAAAAATTTGAATCCGTTTTCTTTCCCCCTCTACAACATTTACACTAACTTTGAGAGTATCACCTGGAGAAAAATCAGGTGTATTGCTTGAAGATTTACTAATTTCTTCTTTCTCTAACTCGTTTATTATGTTCATCTTTCATCCTCTTTAGAACTCTTTTTTTCTAATTTAACAATCCAATCTTCATCGTCCTGAGACAAAAAACCAGAACTTCTGGCTTTGATAATTAGATCCGGTCTGTAGTTTACAGTTGTTCTTAATGCCTGTCTTCTTCGCCAGAGCTTTATTTTCGCATGATGTCCAGATAAAAGCACGTCTGGTACAGAAATTGATTCAAATATTTCCGGGCGACTGTATTGAGGATGATCAAGCAAACCATTTATGAAAGAATCTTGGACAGAGGATTGATCGTTACCCAAAGCTTCAGGTAATCTTCTAATTAGCGCGTCCATGAAAACCATAGCTGCTAATTCACCACCAGTATTTACAAAATCACCTAAACTCCAAATTTCATCCACATATAAATCAACAAACCTTTGGTCAACACCTTCATATCTGCCACAAATTAAAGAGAATTGCATATTTTGATGATCCATAGTAACGAACTCCTCCACGAGGTCTTGTTCTATCTTTTTCCCTATGGGTGAGAATAAAACCACTTTATTTTTACTATTCTTATTTATTGTACTTTTTATAGCAAGAAGAGTTGATCTCAACGGTTGGGCCATCATTACCATTCCAGGACCACCCCCATATGGCCTATCATCAATTTCGGAATGTGCAGAATTTACAAAATCTCTTGGATTCCAACATGAAAGTTTGAAAATACCTTTATTATAAGCCTTTCCAAAAACCCCCACCTTAGTCAATGTTTTAAAGAGTTCAGGAAAGATGGTAACAATATCAAATTGCATTGGCTTTACTTGATTTTTTCACCACAGGAACTCCCAATCTACTAATATTTCCTTTTTTCTTTTATCAATTTTTTTTACGTGTTTTTCAACTAGAGGTATCACCATTGAGCCTGAAAAAATCCAATCATGAAAACCATTACCATCAACTTTATCAACTACTCCAAGACTTTTACCTTCTAAATTTAAGATTTTGTAATTCAAAATATCATGATTTATATTCTCTTTATCCAGGTGATTTAAGAAATCTTTCTCTGAGATTTCTAAATCATACCCAACAAAATTTTCAGCGTTGGACCTTGTTTTAATTTCTTCAAAGTTAAGTTTAAAAAACCTGTCATTATTGATTACAAAATTAATAGTAAACAAATAAGAAGAATCACCTACCAACCAAAATTTTTTCAAGGTTTTTAGCATTGACTCAAATGATGCTAATCTTAAGTTGTATTTTAAAGGCTTCTTTAAAATAAATTTCAAATCACCCTTTATACCTACTGCTCCAGAAATGTGTCCTAGAGTTAAAAGATCTTTGGGTAATAAATTAGAATCTATTGGGAGAAGAAGAGCATCGTGATGGTAGTCACCAGAGAAATTAAGCTTGGAGGCGCGCCTGATTAAGTATTTTTTTTTAAAATTAATATGATTGCTTTTAGGCAAAAATATTATCCTTTAGTTTGATTGTGCATCAAATTTGGAAATTTTAATTAATTTTTTTACTCTAGGGCTTACTTGAGCACCGTTATCAACCCAATGATCAATACGATCTTGAATCACCCTGATGCTTTCTTCATTTTTAGAAGCTATGGGGTTAAAAAACCCCAATCTCTCAATAAATCTACCATCGCGCCGGTACCTAGAATCAGCAACAACAATGTGGTAAAAAGGTCTCTTATGAGCACCACCTCTTGCTAAACGAATAACTACCATTTATTATTTTCCAGAAAACGTATAAGTATACCTTCATGATTCAAAAGATCCAAGTCTGAGTTTAAATTTTATGAATAAAACCCTGAAAATTACTCAAGAAAAAATGTTTCTAATTATTTTAATCTTGCAAATAAGCATATTTTGGCCTTTTCATGCCGAAGCAAAAACTAAAAAAAACTGGCTTAAAGATAAAGAAGTTAATGATTTCATTGAGTTAATGAATGCCAAGCACAAATTTCCTGTAAAAGAGCTAAAAAATAATTTCAAAAATTTAAAGTACCAAGTTTCTGCATACAAACTAATTAATCCACCCAAAAGATCTAAGCAAAAAAAAGTAAAATCTTGGCAGAATTACAAAAACCGTTTTGTAACAAAGAAAACTATTGAAAACGGTAGAGTTTTTATGATTAAGCATAGAGTAACTTTAGAGAAAGCAGCCGAGGAATTTGGTGTTCCTGCAAAAGTAATCGTTGGTATTTTAGGCGTAGAAACACGTTACGGCAAGATAACAGGAAATTATAAAGTGATTGATACACTGGCAACATTTGCTTTTGAAAAATTTAAACGCAAGAAATTTTTTTTAAAGGAATTAGAACACCTTTTATTATTAGCAAGGGAAAATAATATTGATCTTGAAACTCTCAAAGGCTCCTTTGCTGGTGCTATGGGTATACCTCAATTCATGCCCAGTAGTTGGCGTAAATACGCCGTCGACTATGATAATGATGGCAAAGTAAATTTGTTTGATAGTGAAGCTGATGCAATAGGTTCAATAGCAAATTACTTATCAATTCATGGATGGAGACCAAACGAAATTTCACATGCAGCTGTTTTTTTCAAAATTAGCTCTAATCCCTCTAAATTTGTTGCTAATTCTCTTAAAGCCGAGTCAAATGTTAAAAAGCTTGCTGAAGCCGGATTTATTCCAAAATCAGTTTTTTTGCCTCCCAATTTAGATGCTAGCCTAATTGACTTACATGAGAAAGATGGTTCTATTAAGTACTGGCTTGCAACACCAAACTTTTTTGCGGTAACTAAGTACAACAGAAGCTTCATGTATGCTGCTGCAGTATTGTCTCTTGCGGAGTCAATTTCACCCAGATTATGAGTTTATTTTTTTTGTCTATAATCTTCATAAAGTGAAATTGCACATGCGACAGAAACATTTAAACTCTCTACTCTCCCATACATCGGAAGCTTGACAATTTGATCACAGAATTCTTTAGTGATTTTTTTTAATCCAACACCTTCATCGCCAAATATAAATGTGTTGGATTGTTTAAGATCAGTTGAGAAAACATCTTTGTTACCATCAGTATCCATACCAATTACCTGATAACCAATATTTTGTACTGTTTCTATTGCTCTGCATATATTCGAAACTCTTATATAGGGAATAAATTCTGTTGCTCCGCAGGCAGTATTTATCGCCAGGTCATTCAATGGTGCTGAATGATTCAATGGCGCTACTATTGCTCCAACTTTTACAGAGTCAGCAGTTCTAATAATTGCCCCCAAATTTCTAGGATCAGTCACACCATCTAAAAATACTAAAGTGGGATAAAATTCAAAATTAGTGGTCTTAAAATTTTGTAATAATTCCTCAAGGGTTTCAGAAAGCACTCTTTTCCTAGCAAACGCGATCACTCCTTGGGTTTTTTTTTCTACACATAAAGACTTAAGCTTTTCATTAGAAACAAGCTCAACCTTCACTTTTTTTTCATTGGCAAACGATAAAATAGACATTATTCTTTTATCTTTTCTATTTTTATCCAAAAAAATTATATCTATACTACTGGATTCACTCTTGAGCCTAGTTAAAACAGAGTGAAATCCGAAAAGTGTAATTTTCTCAGTTGTCGAAACTTTCATTCATTTTTTTCCAGTTTTAACTCTTCAAAAAGAGCAGGTGATTCTTTAAATAAAAAAACTTAAATTCATTTTTTTACTACCCTTTTTCTTGACTTGCTTGATGCTAATTTATTTTTTTGTATTTTTTTTAAATTTGATTTTGGTTGAAAAAATTGGCCATATGAATTACCAAGTTTGTTCCCACTTTCTAAAAATTCAGTCTTTAAAATATCTTCACTTTTTTGAAAAACCCCTTGAACTTTTACTAACCCTTTGTTCGAAAAGTTTTCTTTATAGAGTGTGTCATTAAAATTATTTTTGAATCCAGTTCTACGAAAGAATTTAGGGGCAAAACTAAATTCAATTCTTCGTCCGTCAATATCAACTCTTAATATTTGAACCTCAACTTTATCGTAAAGTTTAAATTTTCTACCAGTTCGCTCGCCCCTTAATTCATGAGAAATTTCATTATGTTGAAAATATTCCACACCCAACTCAGAGACATGAATTAATCCTTCTACATATAAAGTATCTAAAGTTACAAACAATCCAAAAGGAGCAACCCCGGTTACAGTTCCATTAAATTGTTCTCCTTCTTTGTTTCTCATAAAATGACACTTTAACCATGCTAAGACGTCTCTAGAGGCATCTTCCGCTCTTCTCTCTGCAATTGAAGAATGTTCTCCTACTGCATGCCACTTATCGATATTACTATCTTGAAAATCCTTCTCACCATCTTCGAGTATTGGAACATATTTTTTAGAATTTAAGCTGGCTTTTATAGCTCGATGTAAAAGTAAGTCTGGATATCGACGTATTGGAGAAGTGAAATGAGAATAAGATTCTATAGATAAAGCAAAATGACCCTCATTTTCAGGACTGTATCTAGCTTGTTGCATTGTTCGAAGAATCAAAGTCTGTAAAATTTCAAAATCAGATCTTTTCTTTGCCAATTTCAATAATTCAGAAAAATCTTTTGCACTAGGTTGTTCATTTCCACTTAGTTTCAAACCTTGCATTTTCAGAAAGTCTCTTAAAGAATGTATTTTTTCAGTTTTAGGTTTTTCGTGAATTCTATAGAGACACTTCGACTTTTTTTTACTTAAAAAATCAGCAGCACAAGTATTAGCAGCAATCATACATTCTTCGATAATTCGATGCGCATTATTACGAACCTTAGGGAGAATTTTTTCTATTTTTCCTTGACAATTAATTTTGACATCAGTTTCTACTGTTTCAAAATCAATTGATCCTCTTGCATTTCTATATTGTAAAAATTTTTGTAGGAGATCATAAAAACAAAACAATGTTGATGAAATTTTTTTAAATTCCTTCTTCTTTATTTGGTCATTATTGGAAATAATTTCCCATGCATCGGTGTAAGTTAAGCGGAGAGAAGAACAGATGATGGCTTCGTAGAATTGATAAGCTTTCACTCTACCTGATTTTGAAATTACCATATCGCAAACAAGAGTCAGCCTGTCCTCACCGGGTTTCAAAGAACAAATGTTATTTGATAAGTTCTCTGGCAACATCGGAATCACTTTTCTGGGAAAATAAACAGATGTAGACCTTTTCAAGGCTTCTTTATCGATTAGGTCCCCACTCTCAACATAACTAGAAACATCAGCAATTGCGACTAACAATCTCCAACCACAATTTTTAATTTCTTCTGTGTAAATAGCATCATCAAAGTCTTTAGCATCCGCTCCATCAATAGTGATAAAGTCAACGTCTCTCAAATCTACTCTGTTTTTTATTTCTTCGGGTGATATTTTTGTTGACAATTTTTTAGAATAATTAACCACTTCGTCAGAAAACTTTGAAGGAATACCAAATTTTCTAACTGCGATTTCAATTTCCATTCCAGGATCATCAACTTTGCCTATGACCTCAGTTATTTTACCGATAGGTGGAGTATCTCTAGTTGGAGGGTCAATTATTTCAACTGTGACTACTTGACCAGGTTGTGCCCCAGACATATTGTTTGAAGAAATTACAACATCGTGTTTAATCCTGTTGTCTTCAGGGACAACGACATAAATTCCTCTTTCGTAAATCAAACGACCTACTAACGTTAATTGGGCACGATGTAAAACTTCAGTTATGTGAGCTTCTGGGCGACCTTTTCTGTCATTTTTGAGAATCTTAACTAATACTTTGTCTCCATGCATTGCCTTCAACATTTCTCTATTAGGGACAAAAATGTCGTCACCTCCGCTCTCTGGGCGAAGAAACCCAAATCCGTCTCGATGGCCAATCAAGTTTCCTGTTAGCACTCTAACTATTGATTTAGTCAAACCTTTTTCCTATGCCCTATAATCAATTCTGAAGATGTAAGCCCAGGTGGCGGAATTGGTAGACGCGCTAGGTTCAGGTCCTAGTGGTGAACAAACACCGTGGAGGTTCAAATCCTCTTCTGGGCACCATTAAATTAACACTAATGACATTATAAAAAAAAACGTAGTTCAAAATAACAATTATTTTCATTAATACGAGAAATTTACGAAAAATTTAATCAAATAAGTTTTTTAATATAATGGTGTTATCTCTATCTGCACCAGTAGATACAATCATTATTGGTACCTCTAACAATTCAGAAATTCTCATTAAAAACCTTTTAGCCTGTGCAGGTAAATCTTGCCAATTAGTAATATTTTCGGTTTTAATTTTCCACCCGTCAAAAGTCTCATATTTTGGCTTACAATTAGTCAGAATATCAGAATAACCAAGAGGCATATCAGAATAAAAACCATCTGATGTATCATATTCAACACAAATTTTTACTTTTTCAAATCCGTCCAGAACATCCAACTTAGTTATACAAAGCCCAGAAACTCCATTAATCCGAATTGTACTTCTTAAGGCAACAACGTCGAGCCAACCACATCTTCTCGGACGGCCAGTTACTGATCCATATTCTGCACCTCTTTTCGCAATTGAGTTTGCTATTTCGCCCTGTAACTCAGTAGGAAAAGGACCAGACCCAACGCGAGTTGTGTAGGCTTTAGCTATACCCAAAACATAATCAAATGTATTTGGACCAAGTCCAACACCAACTCCAGCAGCTCCTGAAATACAATTGCTACTAGTTACATATGGGTAAGTACCATGATCAATATCAAGTAAAGATCCTTGAGCACCTTCAAAAAGAAACCTTTTACCATCCTTAATTGATTTATTGAGGGATACTGATACATCCTCACCCATTTCAAGTAAAACAGAAGAGTGGCTCATTAAATAATCAAATACACTATCAACAGAAAATGTTTTTTCAGAACAATGTATTTTTGAAAGTAAAGAATTGTGGAATAGTAGTGTTTCTCTTAACTTTTCCTTTAATCGTAGTGGATTCTTGAGGTCAAACAATCTTACAGCTCTTCTTGCAACTTTATCTTCGTATGCGGGACCAATACCTCGGCCCGTTGTTCCTATTTTAAAATTGCCCTTGGATTGTTCTCTCAAATTATCTAATAAAATATGAGAAGGTAAAATCAAAGTGCAAGACAAACTAATCTTTATTCTAGATTTAACCTCCAATCCAACCTCTTGAAGTTCATGTAACTCGGTGACAAAAGCTTCTGGAGACAAAACAACGCCGTTACCAATGTAACAAGTAACTTTGGGATGTAGGATTCCAGAGGGAATTAAACGTAAAATAGTTTTTTTACCTTCAACTACAATTGTGTGGCCTGCATTATTACCACCCTGAAAACGAACTACACCATCAACGTTTTCAGTGAGTAAATCAACAATTTTTCCTTTTCCTTCATCACCCCACTGTGTTCCTATTATAACGATTTGATTGCATTTTTTTTTGTCCGGGCTGTCTAAATTAGAAATTTTATTATCACTTTTAAAATTGTAATTTTCCTCCACTAATTGGGAAACTCTTTTTAATTCAAGACTAAATCCTACTGCTGGTCT
Source organism: Betaproteobacteria bacterium TMED156 (assembly GCA_002171155.1). The sequence goes on along the minus strand of NHHF01000067.1, from coordinate 3,792 downwards.
TGATTGCCCGAAAGAAGATTTAGCTCCGTCGTATCTTCCACCTCTAACTAAAGCATCGTGCCAATCATTAACATAAATTGAAAACATAGCTCCGGTATGATAGTGATAACCGCTTAAATCAGCAAGATCAACAGAAACTGACCAATTACATTTTTTGTGATTTTTAAGACGAGTTGTTATTTCCTCTAACTCGTTCAGTGCTATCTTAATTTTTGGAAGATCGGGTAATGAGGATCTAGCCCTTGAAATGACTCCATCATCTCCTAAAGGCTCTCCATGAAGATTCAATAAAGATTTAACAGCAATAGCGGAATCTTTCCTAACTAGTTCTAAAAATTTTTCCAGACCTGCCTCATCTTTTGCCTTCAAAAGATTTACAACTTCACTCTCTTTTTCCTGAAGCATTATATCTGACTCACATAGAGCTCTTAAAATTCCTCTGTGTGTAACATCTAAGCGACTTCCTTTAATTCCTAGAAGGGAGAGGGAAAGTAAAGCAATCTCTTGAGCTTCAACATCAATATCAATATTTTGAGAACCAAAAATTTCACACCCCAACTGTATTGGTTCTCTAGAAGAAAAAATACTTTCAGGTAATGTATGTAGAACTGAACCCGAATAACAATATTTGCTTATTAAATCTAATGAACCTTTTTTTTCAGAGGAAAAAGAATCTATTCGAGCTATTTGAGGAGTTATATCGGCCCTAATTCCTAAAAGCCTCCCGGATAATTGATCTACTAAGGAAAAAGTTCTTAAATCAAGATCACTTTCACCGGAAAATTTCAAAGATTCTAAATGGTCAATTAAAGGAGGGAAAACCAGCTCAAAACTATTATCAGAGTAAAAATCCAGAAGAATTCGCCTTATTTTTTCCATTCTCTTGGCCTCGAATGGAAGAATATCAGTGATGTATTCCGGCAAATATCTTATAGTCATAAAGACTTACAATAAATTTATGCTTTTAGCAGAAAAATTTATTTAGAACCTGTAGTTGATTGAAAAAAACGAAAAAAATCTGATTCAGGATCAGTGACAATTAAGTCAGAGGTATCTTTAAAACTACCACGATATGCTTCCAGACTTCTATAGAACTTGGCGAATTCTGGATCTTCACCAAATGCATCAGCGTATGCAGCAGCTGATGCTGCATCCCCAGTTCCCTTGATGTCCTGAGCTTCTTTATATGCTTGTGCTAACAGACCAACTCTTTGTCGGTCGGCATTTGCTCGTATCTTTTCAGCTTCTGCTGCCCCCTCTGATCTTCTTTCTGCAGCAATAGCCTTTCTTTCTGACTCCATTCGTCTAAAAACTGAGTCACGGATTTCATCCGCAAACTCAACTCTACGTAATCGTACATCAACAATTTTAACGCCTATCTGTTTAGCGTCTTCAGCAACTCTAAGAGTTATGTTCTGCATAACCTCTTCACGCTCACCGGAAATAACATCACTAACAGTTCGCGTGGCTATTTCGTTATTCAATCCATCACGAAGAGCCCTATTTATTCTGTCATTAGCACTAGCGACTCTACCAGCCACACTAGTGTAAAAAACTTTAGCATCCTCAATACGCCACTTAACGTAAGTATCAACAACAACGTTTTGTTTTTCTTTTGTAATGAATCTATCTGCATCAGGAGTATCAATTGTTAAAATCCTTTTTTCCAGATAAACGATATTTTGAAAGGGTGGAGGTAATTTGAAATATAAGCCAGGCTCTTGAACAACTCTTTTTATTTCTCCAAGAGCAAAAACTAAAGCAAACTGACGTTGATCAACAATGAACAAACAAGATGATGCCAAAAATCCCAAGAATACTAAACCTGTAACTATAGAAATTAAACGATTCACTGTTTATCTTACCTCCCGAAGACGATCTCTTAGAGTACCACCTGACCTATTATTTCCAATTGCATCCCTTACTGCATCTACCGCCCTAGAAGTTGAAGTACCCCTTTGAGATTCATTAATAGTATTATCGCCTGTCGACGAGTTTGATGAACTATTCATCGATCTTTGAATAAGCTTATCTAGGGGTAAGTAGAGCAGATTACTGCCTGATTTTGTTTCAATCATAACCTTACTAACATTAGAAAAAACCTCTTGCATCGATTCTAAATATAATCTCTGTCTAGTAATTTCAGGAGCATTTTTATACTCCGCTACCAATTTCATAAAGCGTTGACTGTCACCTTCTGCTGTCGCAACAACTTTTTCTCGATATCCCTGAGCTTCTTCTACTAGCCTAAAAGCCGCACCTCTTGCTCTGGGAATTATATCGTTAGCATAAGCTTGACCTTCATTTTTAGTTTTCTCGGCATCTTGTGCTGCTTTGATAGCGTCACTAAATGCAGCCTGAACTTCTTCTGGTGGTTGGACATTTTGAATAGTTAAATTTACTATAGTTAATCCCGAATCATATCGATCAGATATTTCTTGTGTTATTTTTAAAGCTTCTCTACTTATTGCCTCTTTATTTTCATATAAGACAGCATCGGCCAAACTTCTACCGACCACTTCTCTCATTGCGGTTTCCGCAGCTTGTCTCACAATATCATCAGGTCTTAAATTATTAAACACATATGCTTCAGGATTGCCAACTCTATATTGCACAGCAAACTGGACATCAACAATATTTTCGTCTCTAGTTAGCATCAAAGAGTCTCTACCGGAAGTGGACGTCTGGTTATTTCTGACACCAACGGTTGTCTGCCTTAATTGAGCAAAATTTACGGTTTCATGACTATCAATTGGAAAAGGAAACCTCCAATTGAATCCAGCACTAGCAGAGTATTTATATTCACCAAATCTAAGTACTAGAGCTGTTTGTCCTTCTTCAACAATATAAAATCCAGATGCCAACCAAACAGAAGCTAAAATTACACCTCCAATTGAGGCTGTTTTTGCGTTAAAGTTAATTGGGGGTAGGCCACCACCACCCGAGCCATTATTTCTATTACCTCCCCAATTATTTCCTGGCCTAGATCCACCAGAGCGACCAGCATTGCCAAACAATGACCCAAGTTTTTTATTAAAATCTTTCCAAACTTCTTCAAGGTCAGGAGGATTTTCATCTCTACCCCTTGGTTGTGACCTACCGTCATTTTCGGAGGACTTATCACCATCATTTTTTTCACCGGAATTTTTTGAATTGGATCCATTTAAATCAGAATTTGAGTCTTTACTTGAGGTATCACCTTTCTTTGATGGGGTTTTTCCCCAACCAGGATCTCCTAACGAATATAACTTTGAAAATAGTCTTTTTAGTATCATTTTTTAAATTTTTTGATTAAATAAATTAAAGCAATGACTCGGTTGAAGGCGCCTTGCATGCAACCAAATCAGAAATATTAGCAGTATTAGAGTATATGTCCAAACCATGTTCCTTGTGGATTCTTTCATTATATAAAACATGTGACAAAACTGCTTGCTTTAAAAATCCCAATCCTTCACTTTTTTTTGCACTTGCCCACACATTTGTGATCCTACCACACTGATCGTGCTCAACTCGAGGCTCTATACCTAAAGAATCAATTTTATTGAAAAAATTTATCCTTGCGACTTTATCAGCTTTTACTTCTCGCAAAACTACTTCAACATCATTCATGTGCCTTCTCCAGTCGTTGTCAGAGTAATCAATTACTATGAGAAGTATGTCTGCTAATACTGCCTCTTGAAGAGTGGCTTTAAATGCTTCAATCAATCCGTGAGGCAGTTTATTAATAAATCCAACAGTGTCAGACAAAATCATTTCTCTACCCTCACACAAAAAAACTTTTCTGCTTGTAGT
>NHHF01000066.1 GCA_002171155.1 Betaproteobacteria bacterium TMED156 | reverse complement strand
GTACTTTTCTGATGACAAATTAATTAAAATTTACAATAATCTAACTCCTGTTTTCCCAAATTTTTTGCTTGAAGATTTAGATTTGGTTCTAAAATTTTACAACCTTCGCAAGCTTGGTTTGTCAAGTAATAAAATCGCTAACAAAAAAACTCATGTATTTGAGCTAAAATCCAAAGATGGTCTCAGATGGGGTGTTAAATTTTGGGTTTGTTCTGAAACAGGCTTGATACTTAAGTTGCATTACTTTGATGGAGCAAATAAAGTATTAAAAAAAGAATTTTTTGCAGACATTTCCATCGATCCAAAAAAGCAACTTAATTTGAATTTCTCTACCCAAGATAGCAAAAATTGGAGAAAAATTTATATTTCTTCCATTAGAAATGGTAGTCCCAACAGTTTATTTGATTATTTTGGCTCTAGTGGATTTTCTTTCATAAATTGTCTTGATACAAAATATCACAATTCAAAAGTAAAATATGACACAAGTCTGGTACATCAGCAGTGTCTTTTTTCAGATGGTGTTGCTATAGTATCAGTAGTAACTCAAAACAGCGTTCGTCCAATCAAAATTTTCCAAAGATCAAATGGATGTATGTCTGAAAAAGTTGGTTTAAAAGATAATAAACCTCTATATGTTGGCGGATGTGTTCCTAAAGAAACCATTAAGTATTTTTTTAATAAATTAAGTGTTGACTGATTGTGAAACAAAAAATATTTGAATCATTTATGAAAATTTATATACCTGCATTTTTTTTATTCCTAAATATTTCCATAGTTACAACAATTAACCCTTTTTTTAATTATGCTTTAGCTAATGATAAAGCTTTTCCTGACTTTACAGAATTAGTTGAAATTACAAGTCCTGCAGTTGTTAACATTAGAACTACTCAAAAAAATTCCTCAAGTAGTTCTCGACCACCAGGTTTTCCTCAAATACCTGAATTAGATGAAAACGATCCTATGTATGAGTTTTTTAAAAGATTTTTCCCTCCAGGAAGATCACCTGGTCAATCTCCTAACCAAATTCCTCCAAATAGAGGTGGATCTCCTAGAGGTCAAATTCCCAGGGGTGTCGGAAGCGGTTTTATTATTAGTCCTGATGGCTTTGTTTTATCTAACCACCATGTTGTTTCGGGAGCTGACGAGGTCATTGTTACATTACCAGACAGGAGAGAATTTTCTGCAGAAGTTATAGGATCTGATCAAAGAACTGATGTCGCTCTGCTTAAAATACAAGGAACCAATTTTCCTTTTTTAAAAAGTGGAAACCCTTCAATAATTAAAGTTGGAGAATGGGTGCTTGCTATTGGTTCACCCTTTGGTCTTGAAAATACTGTTACTGCGGGAATAGTTAGTGCATTAGGTAGAGATACTGGGGATTATTTGCCTTTTATCCAGACAGATGTTGCAGTTAACCCAGGTAATTCGGGAGGACCTCTTTTAAATTTGAAAGGAGAAGTAATAGGAATAAATTCTCAAATTTATAGCCGTACGGGAGGATTTATGGGGATTTCTTTTGCTATTCCTATAGATGAAGCTAATCTAGTTGCTAGTCAACTTAGAAAAACCGGTCGTGTCATAAGGGGACGTATCGGTGTTCTAATAGGAGAAGTGACTAAAGATGTTGCCGATGCATTGGGTTTCCCTAAACCAACTGGTGCTGTGGTAAGGAGCGTTGACCCTGACGGCCCCTCGGATCCAGCTGGAATCAAACCTGGAGATATAGTTTTGAATTTTCAAGGTAAGAAAATACAAAGAGTATCTGACCTACCTAGGATTGTGGGAAGCACTAAACCGGGAACAATTGCCAAAATTGATCTTTGGCGAAAAGGGCAAGTCTTATCTCTTGCTGTTAAGGTTGATGAACTTAAACCACGTGAAAAGATTGCACAAGTCCAAAATCCTCCATCTAAGCCAAAAACAACCTCATTTGACTGGTTAGGTTTAGCTGTTGGTGATGTTCCAAAGAATATTCTTAATAGACTTGGTCTACCAGGTGGTGTGGTGATATCTGCTGTTGAAGGTTTAGCCGGACGATCTGGTCTTTTCAAAGGGGATATCGTAGTTTCAATAAACAATAACGATATTTCCTCAGTTGATCAATTTTCTAAAGTTTTAGCGAAACTAAATAGAGATAAGTCTGTTATTTTTTTAATTCGAAGAGGTGGGGAAGCTCTTTTCATCCCTATCAAACCATAGTTGGAACTTGTAAGAAATTTTTCAATCATAGCCCATATTGACCATGGTAAAAGTACTCTAGCTGACAGGATTATTCAAGTTTGTGGAGGTTTATCAGATAGAGATATGGAAGAGCAAGTTTTAGATTCTATGTCACTTGAGAAGGAAAGAGGAATTACGATTAAGGCACAAACAGTGACTTTAAATTTCCTTGCCTCAGATGGTCTCAACTATACCTTCAATTTAATTGATACACCTGGACACGTTGATTTTTCATACGAAGTCAGTAGATCACTTGCTGCTTGTGAAGGAGCCATACTTGTTGTAGATGCAAGTCAAGGGGTTGAAGCTCAAACTGTTGCGAATTGTTATACGGCAATCGATCTTGGCTTAGAAGTTTTGCCAGCTATTAACAAGATCGATTTACCTGCCGCAGATCCTGAATTAGCTGCAAATGAAATAGAGGATGCTATTGGAATTTCTGCTTTTGATGCAAAAAGGATAAGTGCAAAAACAGGTGTCGGAGTAATAGATTTGTTAGAAGAAATCATAAAAAAAATTCCTCCTCCAAACGGGAATATTGACAAAAAACTACAAGCATTAATTATAGATTCTTGGTTTGATAATTATGTTGGTGTAGTTATGCTGGTGAGAGTATTTAATGGAAAAATTAGTGAGCGCTCGAAAATTATGCTGATGCAGTCAAGAACAAAACTCCTTGTTGAACAGTTGGGCGTGTTTTCTCCAAGGGCCCAAAAAAGAAATGAGTTAAATTGTGGTGAGGTTGGGTTTGTTGTTGCTGGCATCAAAGAATTAGAATTAGCAAAAGTAGGTGATACGATTACTTTTTTTGATGATCCTTCTGAAAGTGCTTTAGAGGGTTTTAAGGAAGTAAAGCCTCAGGTGTTTGCAGGCATATATCCTGTAGACTCGAACGATTATGATCTTATGAGAGATGCATTGTCCAAGTTAAAACTAAATGACAGTGCTTTAATTTTTGATCCTGAAGTTTCACAAGCATTAGGCTTTGGTTTTCGTTGTGGATTTTTAGGTCTACTTCATATGGAAATTGTCCAAGAAAGATTAGAACGCGAATACTCAATTAGTTTGATAACTACAGCACCTACTGTAGTCTATAAGATTGAATTGTTGACGAACGAGGAGCTCGAAGTTGATAATCCATCAAAAATGCCTGATGTTGCTAAAATCAACAAAATCAAAGAGCCTTATGTTCAATTAAACATTTTTGTTCCTCAAGATTATTTAGGATCAGTGATGAAGCTATGTTCAATAAGAAGAGGTTCTCAGATTTCCATGAATTACCATGGAAGACAAGTTAATTTGATTTACGAAATTCCTATGAATGAGGTAGTTACTGATTTTTTTGACAAACTTAAATCTGTCTCGAGAGGCTATGCTTCTATGGAATTTGAATTTAAAGATCATCGCGAGTCAGATGTGGTGAAACTTGATATATTGATAAATGGTGAAAAGGTAGATACTTTATCTGCGATTGTTCATAGATCAAATGCTATTAGCAGAGGGAGACAACTCGCTAGTAAATTAAAAGAACTTATACCTAGACAAATGTTTGATATTGCCATTCAAGCAGCAATAGGTTCAAATTTTATAGCCAGAGAAAATGTTAAGGCTTTACGAAAAAATGTTTTAGCAAAATGTTACGGTGGAGATATAACTCGTAAAAGAAAATTAATTGAAAAGCAAAAAGCAGGAAAAAAAAGGATGAAACAAGTTGGATCAGTTGAAGTCCCTCAAGAAGCGTTTCTCGCTATTCTTAAATCATAGGGATAAAAAATGGATTTTGAACTAATACTCTTTTCTCTTTTTGTTATATCTGCTTTTTTTTGGTTTGGTGAAAAATCAATCTTAAGAAGATTTCTTAACAGTGATGGTACAAGACCATTTTGGTTAGAATACACTGCCGGTTTTTTCCCAGTCATATTAATAGTTTTCTTCATTAGATCATTTTTGATTGAGCCATTCAATATTCCATCTGGGTCAATGATACCGACTTTAAGAATCGGTGATTTAATCTTAGTTAATAAATTTGAGTATGGTGTGCGTCTTCCAATTTTACACACTGAGGTTTTAAAAATAGATCGTCCTAAAAGAGGCGATATTGCGGTATTTCGCTACCCCAAAGATAATTCACTCGACTACATAAAAAGGGTTATTGGATTACCGGGTGATGAAATTATATATAAAGATAAAAAAATAATTGTTAATGGAGTTTTGGTAGACAAGCAAAAAGTTTCTGATTACCTAGATCCATCAACATCAAGAGTATCTATGCAGTTCACAGAAACTCTTGGACAAAGAAATTTTAAAATTTTAAATTCGGATATCACTCCGGGTATTTTTTTGTTTGAATCATTTATTCCCAAGGGATCTTGCAAAAAAGTAGATAATGGATTGAGTTGTAAAATACCCCTTGGTCATTATTTTGTGATGGGTGATAATCGTGATAATAGCAGTGACAGTAGATTTTGGGGTTTCGTCCCAGAGAAAAATCTTGTTGGTAGGGCCTTTTTAGTATGGTTTAATTTAGACGATATCATTTCGGGAAGAATTAGTCGCCTTGGTTTCATGGATTAATCATTTAAATTGACAATCATGTCTAATGAGAAGAATCTCAATAATTTAGAAATTTTAATAAATTATAAGTTTAGAGATAAGTCCATTTTAAAGAAGGCATTGACTCACAGAAGTTATAGCTCTGATCACAATGAAAGATTAGAGTTGCTTGGGGATAGTGCTTTAAATTTAGCAATTACCTTCTCTTTGTTTCATAAATCCCATGAATTTAATGAGGGTGATTTATCAAGATTAAGATCGACCCTAGTTTGTCAGAAAACTCTGAATAAATTAGCTTTGAGTTTATCTCTGAATGACTATGTATTTCTTGGTGATGGTGCAATTAAAAATGGTGGGAATAAGCGTCCATCTATTCTTGCTGATACGTTTGAAGCAATTTTAGGTGGAATAATAGTTGATTCTGACTTTTCTAATGTTTTTGAAGTTATAAAGTTTATTTATGAACCCCTAATTAAAGAAATTTCTACAACAGGAATTAAGAAAGACCCTAAAACAGAACTACAAGAATTGTTACAAAAGAATAAAATTTCATTGCCACAATACTCTATTGCTTCTATTTCTGGTGCTCATCATGAGCAGATATTTAAAATAAAATGTGATATTTTAAAATTAAATATTTCAACTTTTGGATTAGGAGAGTCTAGAAAAGATGCTGAAATTGAAGCTGCAAATGGTGCTCTAATTTTGTGCAAACAGAAATTTAATTGCAAAAAAAATTAAATTTCTTAATTTATGTAAATTTTAGTAATTAAAATAAAATTAATTTTTTTATGGGTCAAAATATCAATCAGAAAAACATCACTAATGATTTCCGATGTGGGTACGTTGCTATAGTTGGAAGACCAAATGTTGGTAAATCCAGCTTGATTAATAAATTAATTGGACAGCCTATAAGTATTATTTCACGAAGAAAACAAACAACTGTTGATTGTATTTTAGGTGTTGTTAATCAAAATAACCTTCAACTGGTTTTGATTGACACACCTGGAATAGAATTTAATGGTAAGTTGGTAAAGAGTAGAAGGCTCAATAATTTAGCAACTTCAATTCTCAGTGACGTAGATGTTATTTTGTGGGTTATTGAGGCAAAAAAAATTCATACAGAAGATGAATTAATACCAAAGATTTTTCCAAAAAATATCCCTATAGTTGTTGCTATTAATAAAGTAGATTTAGCCAACAGTGATAATGACAAGAGAAAAATGTTTGAACAAGTAAACGATCTTTCAGATATAAATATAGATGTAATTATTCCAATTTCAGTTTCAAAATCTTTTCAGATAACTCAGTTGATAGATGAGATAAAATTACGATTACCAATTAGAACTCCAATTTTTGATAAGGATTTTCTGACTGATAAAGATATAGTTTTTCGAACTTCTGAAATTATAAGAGAGAAAGTTTTTAAGTTAATTGGAGATGAGTTGCCCTATACTACTTTCATTGAAATTGACAGATTATTAGAGGAAGAAGTAGGTAGAAAAATTGTTACGATTGACGCTTCAATTATCACTAATAGGATGACTCATAAACCTATTGTTATTGGGAAAAAAGGTATGACAATAAAACGAATTAAAGAAGATTCTCTAAGACCATTAAGAAAACTGTTTGATCGCCCGGTTAAGCTAAATCTTTGGGTAAAAGTTAGACAAAAATTTATTCAAAAGAGTAGTTACTAATTTTTTTATTTTGATTCAAAATGCATATTACATAGATGTTTATAATGTATTTCAATTTGTAGAGTCCTATCTTGAATAGTTGTTACGTGCTCCATACTTACCCTTGGAAAGAAACCAGTCTCATAGTTGAGGTTTTAACTAAACATGAGGGGAGAGTTGCCCTTGTAGCAAAAGGAGCTCGAAGACCAAGATCAATATACAGAGGTTTACTACAACCTTTTAATAGAATTACTGTTAGATATAGTTCAAAGGGAAGTTTAAAATCACTAATATCTGCTGAGTGGGATGCAAGCGAGAATTTTCCCATAATTGGAAATAGATTATTTTCTGGTTTTTATGTAAATGAATTAATGATTAAACTGTTAAAAAAAAATTATCCGTGTACAAACCTATTTGAAGAATATGAAAGAGCTATTATTTCACTGGCCAATCATATTCTACCTGTAGATGTTATTCTGAGAAGATTTGAAATCTATCTATTATTTTGGTTAGGAGTATTGCCCGATTTTCAAATTGCTTTTGAAAAGTTGGATAGTGAAAAAATGTTTTTTGTTACATTTAAAGATGGAATTAAGATTTTAAATATAACAAATGAATTTATCACAAAGGACGGTAAGCTTAAAAGTCGTGTATATTCAAATGATTTAATCTACCAAGATCAATTTGTGAGTGCTGATACTATTAAAGCAATAGCTAGCTGTGAAATAAATCCATCAGAATTTCTTTTATTACTCAGCGATTTTAAGGTTAGTAAAGAAACAAAAAAATTATTAAGAATTTTAATTGGTTATCAATTAGGAAGGTTAGATTTAAATTCAAGGAAATTGATAATGGATTTAAATTTCTTTTCTAAAACGAGAAAAATGGAATTTTAGATGATTAAGTTAGGTGTGAATATTGATCATGTAGCAACACTTCGTCAAGCTCGATTAACTTATGAACCTGATCCAGTCTGGGCAGCTGTTGAAGCTCATCTTGGAGGTGCGGATGGAATAACTGTTCATTTAAGAGAGGATAGAAGACATATTCAGGATACTGATGTTGAGAGGCTAAGAACTCATACACAAATTAAATTGAATCTAGAGATGGCAGCAACCGATGAAATGATTGATTTAGCGCTTACAATCTGTCCAGAGATGGTGATGTTAGTCCCAGAGGGAAGAAAAGAAATCACAACAGAGGGTGGGCTAGATGTGGTTAAAGGTCGGAGTACCATTTCAAATATGATAAAAAAGCTCAATGAAAAGAATATTACTGTAAGCGCTTTTGTCGATGCAGATCCTGAACAAATACTTGCATCGAAAGATTGCGGTGTTGAAGTATGCGAGGTTCATACTGGGCCTTATGCACACGTTTTTCATAAGAAGGGTAGGGATCAATACAGTAATGAGGTTCAGAATGAACTAAAAAAACTTGCAAACTCTGGAGATTACATCAACAAGTTAAACATGAAATTCAATGCAGGACATGCTTTGAACTACTTTAATGTCGAACCAGTCGCAGCATTAGCTAATATCAGAGAACTTCATATTGGACATGCAATAATTTCTAGATCCATATTTGTTGGAATAAGAGAAGCAGTCAGAGAAATGAAAAGGCTTATTAGAGAGACAGTAGTAAAATGATTGTTGGTATAGGAGTCGATTTAATTGAGACTATGAGAGTAAAAAAAATCTTTAATACATGGGGAGATAAGTTTTTAAAAAAAATACTTTCAACAAATGAACATCAAAAATTTGTAAATTATCAGTATGAACAATCATATGACAAACAGATCAATTTCCTGGCCAAAAGGTTTGCTGCGAAGGAAGCAATCGGAAAAGCTTTAGGCTTTGGGATGCAAAATCCAGTAAAATTTCAAAGCATTGAAATATCAAATAATAAGAATGGACAACCTTATCCAATTTTTTATAATCAACTAAAAATTTACTGTGAAGAAAAAAGATATACTTTCCATTTATCCATATCTGACCAAAGAAGTCTTGCTCAGGCATTTGCAGTTGTGGAAGTCTTTTAAGAAGAATCTATGAACCTAGGCCCACTCATTGTAGACATTTCTGGAACTAGTCTCACAAAAGAGGATAAGGAGATTATCCTCCACCCCTTAGTAGGTGGTTTGATTTTGTTTTCCAGAAACTATACTTCAAAAAAGCAACTTAGAAATTTAATTACCAAAATAAAAAATCTTCGAAAAGACCCTTCAGTATTGATTTGCGTAGATCAAGAAGGAGGAAGAGTTCAAAGGTTTAGAAAAAATTTTAGTGAACTCCCTTGCATGAGAGAATATGGGAAAAGTTGGAATATTAAAAATTCTTTATCTGTTGCTCTTTCTTTATTGAATTCATACAATAATGGAAAGTTAATTGCTAGTGAATTAATTGATGTTGGAGTTGACTTTAGTTTTACTCCTGTACTTGATCTAGACTGGAATAAAAGTTCTGTCATAGGTGACAGATCTATTAGTCAAGACCCATATATAGTTTTTTCTATAGCAAACTCTCTTATGTCAGGACTTTTATCGGCAGGTATGAAAAATTGTGCAAAACATTTCCCTGGTCATGGTTGGGCGAGAGAAGACTCTCATTTTTCTTTGCCAATGGATCTTAGAAAATTTAGTACATTAAAAAAAAATGATCTAATTCCTTATAAATTGTTAGTAAAAACCGGAATTTTAACTGCTGTAATGCCTGCTCATGTTGTTTATAAAAAAATAGATATTAATCCCGCTGGTTATTCAAGTATATGGTTAAAAAATATTTTAAGAACACAACTTGGATTTCGAGGTTTGATCATTAGTGATGACTTATCAATGAAAGGAGCATGTAATTACTCAGATATCCTTGATAGAGTTGATGTTTCATTTAATGCAGGCTGTGATGCATTGCTGATTTGTAACGATAGAAATGCTGTTTTGAGAGTGCTTGATGATTATCCAAAAACTTTTAAAAAAATTAAACAT
>NHHF01000065.1 GCA_002171155.1 Betaproteobacteria bacterium TMED156 | reverse complement strand
TCAGTATTATCGTTAATCACCGTGGTGATACAGGGGATCTTGGGGGGTCTTAGGGTAACTGAAAACAGCATAGCCTTAGCTGTAGTTCATGCTAGTTTCGCACCTGTATCGTTGGCTTTTTTCACCATTTTGACAATGTTAACTTCCCGGAAGAGTTATCAACGACCAAATCAAATGTTGGCACCAGAATCAAATAAAATTAGTCGGCTAAGTATTTTCACCTCCATACTTATATATGTACAACTGGTTTTGGGCGCTGTCGTCCGCCATACTACTCAATATCTAGTGGTACACGTCTTGATTGCTATTTTGGTTGCTATGCATATCGTCCTTCTTGTTCGACGGGTATTTTCTGATTATTCCAGTTTTGCTAATTTTATTAACTTGTCAATGATAATGGGAACGATTATTGTCTTACAAATGACACTCGGTATTGGATCTTGGTACAGTGAGTTTCAGTTGGGTGAAAGATTATCTATTCCTCTAAGAACAGCAATTACTAGTGGACATCAATTTTTGGGTGTTTTCCTATTTATGAATTCTCTAATCTTTTCTTTTGAGGTAATTCGTTACACTGCCGCTGGAAAGGTGGACGGTAGTAAACTCAAAATACCCAATTCGGCCCGAGTGCAGTCAACTACCTAAGAAAAATTCGGCGAAAAATGAGATCTGATTCTATTAATGTACCGTCCATCTCAAATTCAGGCTTATTCAGGTCTTTATTTAACCTGACTAAGCCTAACTTAGTAGCTATGATTCTAGTTACTACAACGGCGGGCTTTTTCCTGTCGCCAATGCCTATGGATTACTGGAGACTAATCCAAACATTAATAGGGACCGCCCTCTCAGCTGGAGGAACCTTAGCATTGAACCAGTACATTGAACGCCAGAGTGATGCACTGATGATGCGGACAGCTAAGAGGCCAATCCCCACTGGTTGTGTTTCTCCTAGACAAGCCTTAATTTTTGGCTTAGTAATCTCGACAATCGGTGCAGTCTACCTTTCTGTGGTGATCAATCCACTAACCACGGTGGTTATTATCGCCATCCATTTCAGCTACTTGTTGATTTACACCCCACTCAAACAGAAATCACCGATCAGTACTTTTTTAGGCGCTATACCAGGAGCTTTGCCACCAGTTGCCGGTTGGTGTGCTGCTAATGGGCGGATTGACTTGGGGGCTGGTGTTCTCTTCGCTATTTTGTTTTGGTGGCAACTACCCCATTCTTTATCCATCGCTTGGCTGTATCGAGATGATTATGCTCAGGCCGGATTCCAGTTATTACCCATTGTTCAACCCAATGGTAAAAGTACGATTTTCCATATTTGGTTTCAAACCCTAATCCTTCTGTTTGTCGGCTTATTACCAGCCGTCCCAATTGTTCAAATTGCTAGCTATCGTTATTTGTTTGTTGCGACACTCACAGGTTTAGTGTTTCTTGGACTTAGTTTGTCCTTAGCTTGGTCCCCGTCCCAACTGGCTGCCAAACGAGTTTTATCAGCTTCACTAATCTATCTTCCTCTGATTTTGGTTGCAATGATCGCAGATCAAATTTTCTAAGAATAAATTGATTATCCAAAGTAACCGCTCTATTGTAATTACTCTGCTTTCTGTTAGTCTCCTCGCCATTATTTTTCTAGTCTGGCTCATTTACTTCAAAGCAGAAGCAGAAACTGAATTGCCTTTCGTTCAACATTTATCGATAGTCAACGCACTTTTAAATGGTTCAAGTGCGATTTTCATAATCTTAGGTGTTCGTTCCATTCAACGAGGAAAAAAGAAAAAACACCAAAGATCTATGCTGATGGCTCTACTTTTATCTTCGCTGTTCTTAATCTCTTATATCATTTATCATCACTTCCACGGAGATACAAACTTTCTGGGCCAAGGTCTGATTCGCCCTGTCTACTTTTTTATCCTGATTACACATATTGCCTTGTCTGTCATTGCACTACCAATCGTCTTGATAACCTTTGCTTTCGCTTTCTTGTCCAAATTCGCTTCACATCGCCGAATCGCTCGTTACACTTTCCCAATTTGGTTATATGTTTCCGTAACAGGTGTATTAGTCTACTTGATCCTCAACCATTTTCCTGTCTCAGAAAAACTAACGAATCTGACAGAAACTACTACTGAATCCCAATTTAAAAGGAATATAAAGTAATTTAAACATGAAAGACAGAAGAAAGCTCGATATCCGAGAGATTGGAGCCCCAGTGGAAGGTCAACCACAGGTCTCTGATAGAAGAATGTTTTTTCAATTGCATGCTTTCACAGATTGTAAGGATCCTGAAGTCCTTCTACCTGAGTTGTCTGGCCTCGACTGTGTATTGTATAAAGATTTGCATCATCCGGATGGAATCGGTATTGTCATCGCAACAGAAAATCCCGCCGACATGGTGGGGAAGGTCCGTGAGACTTTCTCCAAGGACTGCTTCCACCAATTGACTCATCGCCCTGAAATGACCATGACCGGTCGGACCTATGCTTCCGGAAGAGAAACAGATTTAGAAGACTGGCTAATAGAGAAACCTCTTCGAAATCTACTCAGCACAGATTACCCTTGGGCGATCTGGTACCCGCTTCGTCGGAAGCCCAACTTCTATTTAATGGAACATCGGCAACGTGGTCCGATCCTCGCAGAACACGGTATGTTAGGTCAGTCATACGCAAGCCAAGGCCTAGCCGCTGATATCCGTTTGGCCTGTTTTGGTTTAGATGCCAATGATAACGAATTTATCATTGGCCTAGTTGGACCGGAATTACACCCACTATCCCGCCTAATTCAGGACATGAGGGGTACACAACAAACAGCCGAATATATTGATTCACTAGGCCCATTTTTTGTTGGACACGTTTTTTGGCGTGCGGGTGAATCATCCAGTTAAATCTACAAACAGTATCGAAAGATACGATTGCGTAGAAGCATTTAGCGGAGGAGATGAAATCCCGGAAGGTTTTCAGCAGAAAGATAATCATGACCGCCGAACCTTTAACCAAAACCTTTATGGTCAACTGACATTAAAATTTTAACTCACGCCGACTTGAAACGACCTATCGCTGACTGTATTGGTTAGCCGGCTGAGGGAATTCAAATCATGCTTTTTTCTATGGTTCTGAGTATTCTTTACATCAAAGTCAATAGTATCTGAACGGCAGTATATGCATCTGGATAGCCATGGTAGAGATTACAAAAGATAATGAGCCGATTTACGTACAACTGCGCTCTCACAGTGAACGATTGGCTGCCAAGGATAGTACACCGGTGGTTTTATCAAGCGGTGTAATCTGTGAGCAACAACAAGCTAATCGGTGTTTTACAGAAAATTCCAAATTATCCTCAGCTAACCGAACCAAGCTAGAACCTTTATTAGTAAAAAAATCTGAGGCCATTTCGTTCAGTGGAAAATTGATTAATGCTAGTAACCCCATAAAAATATGAAACAACGTCGTCATGCAGCAGCCTGCCGTTATATGCTCTCTGAATCAGAAGTCTGGAGTAAAAACTGGCCTTGCACTAATTTCGATGAGAAACAACGTACCAAATATAGTATTCGATGAAAAAAATCCCAGCTATCATAGCCAAAGAGCTTTATACTTACTTTGTATCTCCAGTAGCTTATTTTGTACTAATTATTTTTTCCAGCCTATCCGGATTCTTTTTTTATGCTATTTTGCTACGGGCTGTAGTTCGTCAAGAGCTCAGTACTGCAGTGATGCAAGTTTTATTTCGTAACTACCTTAGTGTAACCTTACTTTTTTTTACGCCCGCTATGACCATGCGACTTTTTTCTGAGGAGAAAAAAACAGGTACTATCGAACTACTGATGACATCACCCGTCAGGGATGTTGAAATCGTTTTGGGAAAATACTTAGCGAGCCTAATTCTCTATCTGTTGATGTTATCACTAACTCTCTTTTTCCCATTAATGATCGAGCCTTTTGGCCAACCTGATTATGGACAAATCATAAGTGGCTACCTGGGTACTATATTACTAGGCGCATCCTTTTTATCTTTTGGCTTGATGATATCATCCATGTGCCGAAACCAAATTGTATCAGCATTAACCAGTTTTGGTGTACTCCTAATACTATGGATTGTCAGCTCCTTTTCGGATCGAACTGATACTACCAGCCAGTTCTTGAAATACATTTCGCCGGTTACTCACCTTGACGACTTTTCTCGTGGCGTCTTGTCTATTAAAGATACCGTATACTACGCGAGTTTCATTGCTGTTAGCTTGTTCTGCACAGTCAAATCAGTAGAATCTGCTAAGTGGAGATGATGATGAAACGCCAAATTGGCACTTTGTGTGGTTTTTTCGTTATTAGTCTATTATTCCCATTATTAGCAAGCTTACTACTTCGAAATACTCTTCTTATTTGGATTTTCTTAATTTTAGAGGTAGGCAGCCTATGTGCATTCTGTATCTTACGCTTTCAAGACTTAGTTCTACTACTACAAAGTCGGCAAACACGATATGGTACAAACGTCGCAATTAGCGTGCTCTCTGTCGTAGGTCTTGCGATTTTCACAAACCTGATTGTTTTGAAGCGTTTTGATCACGTTATCGACCTAACAGGTGAGAAATGGTATACCTTATCTACACAAACACAGAAAGTAATAAGGCAGCTTAACCAACCAGTTGAGGTGAAGGCTTTTTTCAGCCAGAACCCATCTAGTGAGAGAGAAAAGAGGGATTATGACCGAGCAAAAGAACTGCTGAAGATGTACCAGAGAGCCTCAGACAAAATTAACGTTTCCTTTATTGATACTTTCACTGAAGTACAAACAGTTGAAAAGTATGAAATTCGCAATAATGGAACATTAGTTTTTGAATCCAAGGAAAAACAAAAACGTGAGTTCGTGTCTACAGTTGATGAACAAAAATTTACTAGTGCATTATTGAAAATCACCCGTGATATCGAACAAAGAGTTTACTTTTTGGTTGGTCACGGTGAACGGTCAACCGATGATTTTTCCATTAATGGTTATAATCAAGCGAAAGAAGAATTAGAAAAGCAAAATTATGTTGTCTATGATTTGTCGTTGACAAGCCAAAGAAGGGTCCCCCCAGACTGTTCAGCTTTGATCATCGCTGCCCCTAAGCGTCCATTATCTGAAAACGAACTTGGTTCTATTGAACGTTATATGAACCGAAGCGGAAAAATAATGGTAATGCTTGATCCTACATCATTTGAGCAAAGTGACCAAAGTCAAGGTTTAATTGACTTACTCGCCCGTTGGGGGGTCCAAGTTAGCAATGATTATGTGGTTATATTAGATCGACGTTTTTTCTCTGCTTTCGGTGGTCCCGCCACACCTGTTCTTATGAACTTTGACTTTCACCCTATAACACAACACTTGGTAAGGCCAACCGTCGTATTTCAATTAACTCGGTCAGTCTTCGCTAACACAGAAGGTCTTAAAAAACGAATTTCTGTTCAGCCATTAGCTAAGCTACCTGACTTTGATAGTAGTATTTGTTGGGGGGAAACTGAGCAATCATCTTGGCAAAAAGCCAAATATGATCAAGCACAAGATACGGCAGGCCCAATTTCCATAGCTGTTGCAGTAGAGTCTGAAGCCAACAGCCGTATTGTTGTAGTTGGTGATGCTGACTTTGCTTCCAACCAATTCTTTTCGAGTACTAGTGGTGGAGAGTTTTTTTTGGGAAGTACTGGTTGGCTGACCATGGAAGGTGATCTGATTTCAATCCGGCCGATCGACCCTCGGTCTCGTAGCTTGAGAAATATTACTGCCCGAGAGCAAATTATGATCCAGTTGGTCGCGGTCTTCCTAATACCATTTCTCATTTCAATAGTCGGCTTTGCCGTCTGGTGGAAGCGTCGCTAACACCAAAAACCACAAACGATCTTTGGTTTTTGGTTGGAAAACTGACTAACTTCGGTTATAATGGTGGACCATTTTCGGACGCAGGCTGCATGGCCAAAGGATTTTTCTAATGTCTACTCACACTAGTACGTTGATGCCGACGAAAGATTTAGGTCGACAAATGCGGCTTCCTGCTACCCACACGACGAACCGAAATACTAGCAAGCCACTAGGAAAACGAAACTTGACTCGAGAAGCTAGCGAAATTGGCAAAAGGAAAGGGCACAAATTAGCCACAAAGAAAATAGAGGTGGCACGTGTCCAACGTAGTCGTCAACTTCAAAGAACGCAGCAATCTGGGAATGTTGACACATTACGCAGAATCAGCAGAGACGCAAAGGGACAACTTCGTGGTGGTGGTCTACTGATTGATAAAATTGCTTAAAAAAGATTCTAATATAATGAGACTCGATCACAGGATATTTTTATGCTAAATGAAACGAATATTGAGGTCTTAGAAGAAGAGCAAGAAGAAGACATTATCGAAGAATTGTCGGACACATTTTATGCCAGCACAAACCTAGACTTTCTCAATGGGGATAATACAAGTCTATATTTGGCTTTCAAAGCTTACCACCAAGACCAAGATTTTGAGGCTGCTGTGTCTTACTTTCAACAGGCTTTAGCTTATTCGGAAGCAAACCAAGAGGACACAAAAACCTCCCAATCGGGATCAATTGACATTTCTGAGCCAGATGACTCACAAGCTAAATCTAAGTATTGGTTAGCTGAATCCTATTTAAAACTTGAGAAGGATAATCTTGCAATAAATTTATTTGAAGATTTGATTAGTCATCACAAGCTACATTATCTTTCGTTAGCAGCTGAGCGTCGATTAGCAATTCTTGTTGGTATTCATACTAATAAAGACTAACTAAATTCAAACCACCCTCTATTCTTCTTTTTAAGTAACAGCGATGAAAGTCGTAGATCTTCGGAGCGATACCGTTACAAAGCCCACAAGGGAGATGCGCCAAGCGATGATGGACTCCGTTGTAGGTGATGATTGCCACGGTGAAGATTCCACAGTAAACGAACTACAAGATTTAGCCGCCCAGATGATGGGAAAAGAATCTGCACTATTCGTACCGAGCGGTACAATGAGTAACAACGTGGCTATCATGACGCATGCACGCCATGGTGACACTGCCATTGTTGATGCTGAGTCTCACATTTATTACTACGAGTCGGCGGCAATTTCAGGTTTAGCAGGAGTAATGCCAATTGTAGTCGATCACCCAACAGGTTGTCCTGACCCAGAGCAGATCACGTATTACCTACAGAGGAATAGAAATCGCTTTCCAAAAACTAGCTTGCTCTGTCTAGAAACCACACATAATCGTCGTGGTGGACGACCAATCACGTTAGATCGAATGAAAACAGTTTGTCAATTAGCCCACCAGCACCAAACCTCAGTTCATTTAGATGGTGCGCGGATTTTTAATGCCGCCGAGGCGTTAGGAGTTTCAGTTAAATCAATTACTGAACATGCTGATTCCGTTTCATTCTGCTTGTCCAAAGGTTTATCTGCCCCCGTTGGGTCTATACTAGTAGGATCGAACGATTTTATTCAGCAGGCCGTGCAAGTACGCCGACGACTTGGTGGTGGCATGCGTCAATCAGGTGTAATTGCTGCAGCTGGTCTCGTTGCTTTAACCAAAATGGTCGAACGATTATCTGAAGACCATGTTCATGCTCAACTGATCGCCAAACATTTAGCAGAAATTGAAGAGCTAGAACTAGAACCGTCTCATTTCCCCACTAACATAGTTGTTTTTAATAGCCACAAAGTTGGAATTGCAGCTCCAGAATTTGTTGAAAAAGCTAAAAAGAAAGGGGTTAAGTTATCCTATTTTGACACGCAGCAGGTTCGAATAGTAACAAATAGTGATGCAGACCATGAATCGATTATGCATGCAATTGACATTTTAGTCAGACTAATTAACCAGACTAAAAACACATCAAATTAAACGTAGGAGACCGACTTTAAGGTGAGCATAACACAAATGACAAGTACCATAACTGCACTTTCACAAAAAGCCAATAACTTACGAATTCATTCTATTGTTTCGACAAGTGAATCTGGGTCTGGCCACCCAACAACTTGTATGTCTGCTGCTGATATCGTATCAGTACTATTTTTTCATAGTATGCGATACGATATTCATCAGGCTGATAATCCCAACAATGATCGTTTTGTTTTATCTAAGGGACATGCTGCGCCATTGCTTTATGCGGCTTGGGCTGAAGCTGGTATAATTGAAGTTGACGATTTGCTTAATTTGAGAAAGATCGACAGCGATTTAGAAGGACACCCTACACCACGTCTGCCTTGGGTAGATGTAGCCACAGGATCCCTTGGACAAGGGCTAAGTGTTGGCTTGGGTATGGCTATTAACGGTAAGTATTTGGATCAGTTAGACTATCGTGTTTATGTATTAATGGGTGATGGTGAAACGGCTGAAGGTGGTGTATGGGAAGCGGCAGCCTTGGCGGCTCATTATAAACTCGACAACTTGGTTGGTATTGTTGATGTCAATGGAATTGGTCAAAGTCAGCAAACAATGTACGGATTTGACGTTGATTCGTACTGTAGGCGATTTGAATCTTTTGGTTGGAATACTATTAGTATTGACGGCCACGATATTGGGCAAATCATATCTGCATTTACCCAAGCACCATCACCTTTGGGTACATAGTTTTGAATATTGAACGGTTTAAAAAATATTCTAATTGATTCTGTATAAGAGGTACT
>NHHF01000064.1 GCA_002171155.1 Betaproteobacteria bacterium TMED156 | reverse complement strand
TACCGACACGCGCAAAATAACCAATATTGTGATGATGGGCATGGGCGAGCCGCTCTACAATACCGACAATGTAATTGCCGCGCTCAATGTTATGAGCGATGGCGACGGGCTGGCCCTGTCGCGCCGGCGTATCACGCTATCGACATCCGGCGTTGTACCTGACATTGCCCGCATGGGCGCAGAAACCGGCGTCATGCTGGCAATATCGCTACACGCCGTGCGCGATGATTTGCGCGATGAACTGGTGCCGTTGAACAAAAAATCCCCCATCGCCGATTTGCTTGATGCTTGCCGCGCCTATCCGGGCCTGTCCAATGCACGCCGTATTACCTTTGAATATGTCATGCTCAAGGGTGTGAACGATACCGATGCAGATGCGCGCGAATTGGTGCGACT
Source organism: Betaproteobacteria bacterium TMED156 (assembly GCA_002171155.1). The sequence continues at coordinate 8,577 of NHHF01000064.1, read as the reverse complement.
GCTGGCGGGCATTCCGGCCAAAATTAATATCATCCCGTTCAATCCGTGGCCGAACAGCCCTTATGAGTGCACCGAATGGGACCGTATTGAGGCATTTGCCGATATCGTAAATCGCGCCGGATATGCCAGTCCGGTGCGAACCCCACGCGGGCGCGACATTATGGCCGCATGTGGGCAATTGAAGTCACAAAGCGTCAAACAAACCGCTGCAGCGCGCAAAATGGCCGAATTAGAGGCAAAAAAGCTGTTTCGCCCGATCGCGTGATATCGCGCTTTGCCCCCTGAAACGGCAAATTTAGCTTGTAAAGGGGCATATATGTGCTAACGAACGGGGGCGGCGCACCCTTGACGGTTTCTTTGGGCGCAGTGCGGCAGTTCCAATTCGTGGCGCTGGCGTCTATAATAAGGTTCCGAAAGACACGCAGAGTATGGACAAGATTTATGATTACTGGAACAGTTAAGTGGTTTAACGAAACAAAAGGCTACGGCTTTATCGCCGTTGACGGCCAAGATGATGTGTTCGTTCACATTTCAGCAGCTCAAGCAGCTGGCCTGCGCCTGACAGAAAATATGAAAGTAAGTTTCGAAAAGCAGCAAGGTAATAACGGCAAATATTCAGCCGTTAATCTGCAAGCAGCCGAGTAAAACTTCCCTTCGGTCAACTCCTTTGGTAAGCGATAGCCCCTATCGGGCGCATTTGCTGGTGTCTTCCAACGGCGACGGCGTACAAGAGGGCAACCTGTCTTCAGGCGTCAGCGGCAACGACGCCCAGCACAGTCCCGATTCTGTCGTGTCGCGGTCGAGTGGCGGTGTCATCAAAAATTTGTAACTATCGTCTGCTGCGATGGTGAGGGTGCCCATCCGCGGAGGCTCGTTGTCCAGATTAAACTGCAATGAGTAAATGCGCGTGTGCTCTTTTTTTGCAAAAGCCGACGAGAATTGCCCACGCATTTTCATCCAGATGTGGAAAAAATCGCGCGTTTCAAAACTGGGATGGGGAATGCCCAAATAGCTGACGATAAAATCATCCGGCGCACGAGTCTGAATGACAAAGTCATAGAGCGACTGGCCGCTGTCCCAGTCAAATTCGCCGTCTGAACAATACATGGTTTGATTGGGGCGCCAAGCGACATCCGCCGCCTGCGCGGGCAGGGCTAGGGTTAAAATTCCGGCCCAAACGTAAAATGCCACGCCACATATGAGGGTTAAGTTTCGCACGCGCGGAGGCTACACTAGTGCTGCTGCGCTTGCACCTGTTAATATGAACGGCTAAAAGGCGAGACACGTTTGGAGCAGACTTATGAGCGATATCAGAAAAGTGGTGCTGGCCTATTCGGGCGGTCTTGATACATCCATTATTCTAAAATGGTTGCAGGAGACTTATGCCTGCGAGGTTGTGACGTTTACCGCCGATTTGGGCCAGGGAGAAGAGCTTGAACCGGCGCGCGCCAAGGCCGAGATGCTGGGCATCAAGGAAATTTACATTGAAGATTTGCGCGAGGAATTTGTGCGCAATTATGTGTTTCCCATGTTTCGCGCCAATGCACTTTATGAGGGCGTGTATCTTTTGGGCACCTCGATTGCCCGCCCCCTTATCGCCAAGCGCCAGATTGAGATTGCCACGGCGACCGGTGCCGATGCCGTGTGCCACGGGGCCACTGGCAAGGGCAATGATCAAGTACGGTTTGAGTTGGGCTATTATGCCTGCAATCCGGATATTCGCGTGATCGCGCCATGGCGCGAATGGGATTTAAACTCGCGTGAAACACTCATCGCCTATGCCGAACAGCACCAAATCCCCGTGCCCAGAGACAAGCGCGGCGAAGCACCCTTTTCGGTCGACGCTAATTTGCTGCACACCTCAAGCGAAGGCAAAGTGCTGGAAGACCCAAATAAGCCCTGTCCCGAATTTGTCTATCAGCGCACGTCATCGCCTGAAGAAGCCCCCGATAGGCCGACCCATATTGAGGTCGGCTTTGAGGCCGGCGATGCGGTTTCCATTAACGGCGAACGCCTGTCGCCGGCCGCGATGCTCGCACGCCTCAACACGCTGGGAGGCGACAATGGCATCGGACGGCTCGATCTGGTTGAAAACCGCTTTGTTGGCATGAAGTCGCGCGGCATTTACGAAACGCCAGGCGGCTCGGTATTGCTTGCGGCCCATCGCGGGCTCGAATCGCTGACACTCGACCGCGGCGCGGCGCATTTGAAGGATGAGTTGATGCCGCGCTATGCCGAGCTGATTTATAACGGCTTGTGGTTCTCGCCTGAGCGCGAAATGTTGCAGGCCGCGATTGACGAAAGCCAAAAATACGTCACCGGATCGGTCACGCTCAAGCTTTATAAGGGCACGGCCAGCGTGGTGGCGCGCAAGTCGGACTATTCGCTCTATTCGCAAGCGCATGTGACATTTGAAGAAGACGCGGTCTACGACCAGAAAGACGCCGAGGGCTTTATCAAGCTGAACGCTTTGCGGCTGAAACTGCTCGGCCGCAGGAAACATTGAAAAAAATCTAGGCAGTTTGCTCAATGCCTGCTTGTCGGCAGGCGGCGGTGAGGGTGTTTTGCAACAGACAGGCGATCGTCATGGGCCCGACGCCGCCTGGCACTGGCGTAATATGCCCAGCCACCTCTACTACTTCGTCAAAAGCGACATCGCCGACAAGTTTCGTCTTTGGCTGGCCCGTATCATTGAGGCCTTTTTCCGGCGCAGGCACCCGATTTATACCGACATCTATCACACACGCGCCGGGCTTGACCCAATCGCCCTTGACCATTTCAGCAATGCCGACAGCGGCGAAGAGAACATCGGCGCTCCGGCATAGGCCTGGCAGGTCGCGCGTGTGCGAATGGGCAATGCTAACAGTGCAATTCTCGCCAAGCAGGATTTGCGCAACCGGCTTGCCAACCAAATTCGACCGACCCACCACCACAGCATGCGCGCCGGCTAAATCGCCAAATGCCGCGCGCGCCAATATTACACTGCCTTGCGGCGTACAGGGCGCAAGCGCTGCCCCTGCCCCTGTAAAGTGTCCCGAAGCAAGGCGGCCAGCATTGACCGGATGCAAGCCGTCGACGTCTTTTTCTGGGTTTATCGTGTCGATCACTGCCTGTTGGGAAATCTGGTCGGGCACGGGAAACTGCACCAAAATTCCGTGCACATCGGGGTCTTCGTTCAGTGCCCTAACTTTGTCGAGAAGCGCATCTTGCGCGGTGTCGGCGGGCAGACGAAACTCCAGCGAGTTCATACCGACCTCTTTTGTCGCTACGCCTTTATTACGGACATAGACCTGACTGGCAGCATCTTCGCCGACCAGCACCACCGCCAGCCCCGGCGTCAGATTATGGGTAGATTTTACCGCCGCAACGCGCGAATAAATTTGCCCGCGCAAATCGCTCGCAATTTTTTTTCCATCAATCAAATGTGCCGTCATGCCTGTCCCCAGCACTAATTTGTCGATTGGAAGAGTTCCCACATGATATCGCGAAGGAACCATAGACCCAGAATGACAATGAGCGGCGACAGATCAAGGCCGCCCATGCTGGGCAGAAACCGGCGCAACGGCCGATAAACTGGCTCAGTCAGTCGATTGAGCGTGTCGCCGACGAGATACACAAACCGGTTTCGCATATTGACAATGTCAAAGGCGACAAGCCAGCTCAACACGGCCGAAAGTATAATGACCCAGACATAAAGATCTATGATCCGGTCGATCAGCATCAAAAAGGAATACATCCGACCCCCTTATCCGGGCGATACCGGAAAAATATGAACCTCGCCTAAATCGCCGAGGTGTCGTCGTCACGCATGTAAATCGAATTGAGCGGACGCTCCATCACCTTGCGAACCATGGGCTCGAAGGCCTCCAGCGGCATCGACTCATAATTCGGATCAAATGCTGCCTGGTCGTAAAGATGGCAGAATTGAGCGGTATATTCGAAATGATCATGGCCGCGGAACTGTTCGCGGGCTTCGCGGTCCAAGCCGATATGGTGAAAGAAATAATAGCCCTGGAAGATACCGTGATTTTGCAGCATGAAATGGTTCCGCTCTGAAATGAACGGTTTCAAAATCACCGCGCCCAACTCGGCATGGTTGAACGTGCCCAGTAAATCGCCAATGTCGTGCAGCAAAGCGCACACGACATACTCTTCTTCCTTGCCATCTTTATGCGCGCGCGTCGCCGTTTGCAGGCTGTGTTCAAAGCGGTCAACGGCGAAGCCGCCAAAATCGCCCTGCAACATTTGCAAATGCGCCATCACGCGGTCTGGCAGGGTTTTGGAAAATTCACCAAACGCCGCTGTAATCTTTGCATAGTCTTCCGCGGTGCCGTCTATCATAGCGGAAAACGATGCTCTGTCTGTTGTGTCATCCAACATTTTAAGTCTCCCTTAAGGTTTTTACTATTGTGCCGAAAAGCCGTCGTTTTGACAATTGTCTTTTGAAGCCCATGCATTAATCTAGCAAAACAAAAAGGGGAGAAAAACATGCTTGCATATGTAACCATTGGCACGAATGACAAAGAAAAAGCCGTGTTGTTTTACGCAGAATTATTGGGCGAACTCGGCGCGAAACAGCTTTTCAACAATGAGCGCCTGGTGTTTTTCGGCGTAGATATGGCAACACCAATGATTGCTGTCGGCACGCCCTATGACGGCCAGGCTGCGACCAATGGCAATGGCACCATGTTAGCTATTCCGGTCGGCAGCACCGAGAATGTTGACAAAATATACGCCAAAGCTCTGGAACTGGGCGCGACTGATGAAGGCGCACCCGGCGAACGCGCACCCGGCTTTTATGGAGGCTACATCCGCGATTTCGATCGCAACAAAATCACGATTTGTCATTTAGGCTAATTTCGTATCGGTTGATTTAGAGCATTGGTGAAGCGGCACTAAGATATGTAATTTTCCGGCCTCATGCCTCGCTTTGTGTCGTAGAACGCTTTAATCTCAGCCATTTGCTTGTCAATATCGCCCGATGGCGTAATGAAATGGTCAATTCCCGCGCGCCGCTCCGCCGTATCAACAAAGGCGACGGCGACCGGCACCTTGGCTTCACTAGCAATATGGTAGAAGCCGGTTTTCCAATTAGCCTGGGCACTGCGCGTGCCCTCCGGCGTGATGAGCAATACCATATCGTCATTATTTTCATATTCCTGAACGGTCTGGCGTACGCGCGCACCAGCGGCACGCCTGTCGATCGGCACGCCGCCGCAATAGCTTAAAAACCAGCCAATGGGGCCGATGAACAGCGTGTGCTTGATAAACACATTCAGGTTTAACCTCAAAGCAAGCACCACGAGCAAAAACATGGGGAAATCCCAGTACGATGTGTGCGGGGCCGCGATGATGACATATTTACGTATATCCTTCGGCACTTTTCCGACGGCGCGCCACCCAAACAGGCCAAGCACAAGGATCGACAGTGCTTGCAGTATCTGTGCTAGTACCGGCGTGTTAAAAATAGTGATCCGCACTGATTTCCTTCCATAACGGGCATTACCGGCCAGATGGTTACGCGCCTTTGGCGACCTTATTGCGAACAACCGGCAAATCGACAAAGTCGGCCAGTCGCGACTCTTGGCGCGCCGTCATGGCTTCCATGATTTCGTCATTTTGCAGCATGGACGCATTCCACATGCCAATCCATTCCAGACCCTCTTGAGTGGAATGATCGCGCGCATAAGTAATCGCGCGTTTACAGCCGTGAACCGCTAACGGTGCGTTGCCGGCAATCTCGCGGGCGATTTCCATAACCCCGGCCAGCATATCTTCATGGGTATCATAGACACGGTTGACTAGCCCCATATCGCGGGCTTCCTCGGCGGAAACGCGCCGCCCTGTATAGGCCATTTCACGCACCAGTCCTTCAGGGATCAATTTGACAATGCGTGGGAATGTGCCGACATCCGCTGTCATGCCGATCTTGGTTTCGTAAATCGTCACAAACGCGTCGCGAGTTGCATATCGCATGTCACACGCGGTGACGAGGTCGACACCTCCTCCAATGCACCCGCCCTGAATGGCGGCCAGCACCGGCATGCGGCACGCTTCAAGCGCGGAAAAACTGTCCTGCATGATGCTCACCATATTAAGAAAATTAGCACCTTTTTGACGCCGCCGCGCCACATCGTTGCTTTCATCCTTAACCTCGCCTGAGGCAAACATAGATACATCAAGGCCGCCGCAAAAATGCGGGCCGGTCGAGGAAATAACAATGACCCTCGCACGCGCATTTTCGTCAATATCGCGGGTAATGACTGGCAATTCGTCCCAGAATGCAGCGTTCATATTGTTGCGCTTTTCCGGTCGGTTCAGAACAATATGCGCAATTTCTTCCTTGATCGAGACGTCGAAACACTCATAACTCATGGCACAAACTCCTTTGATTTTAACTATTATATGCCCTGGGGATCATAAAATTCCATAGCTTGTTTAAACTAATTCCAGCGCGTCGAGGTCGCGCGCCATATAGCCCGACCGCTCGGCCATGACAGCAAACATTTCGTCGCCGCGCTCGGTTCGCTCAACGAGCATTGCCGATATCACGCCCATCAAAAATCCGGCAAAAGCAGCGCGACGATATTCCTGCCAAGCCTGTTCGAAGGGATAGTTTTCGGTAATGGGCGCGCCCAGGGCAGCCAAATAATCGCTCACAATTTGCTGCTCGGTATCTCGGCGCTCTTGCGGGTCGGCAAGGCTTGTGGAAATACAATAGGCAACATCCGTCATCGGCGCGCCTACGCCGACGGTCTGCCAGTCAACCAGACAGGCGCGTCCGGATGGGTCAAAAAAGAGCATATTGTCGAGGCGCATATCGCCATGTACGATAGTAGTGGGCGGTGTGGCAAGCTCGGGATTGGGTTCGGTATAGCTGTCAAAACGCGCCACCAGTTCGGCGCCCATATCGAGTATACCCGCATCAATGCGGGTCGCATAACGTGCGCGCCATTCCGGATAAACCGCCGGCAGAAACTCCTTAACAAAACCCTGGTTTCCTGCCCCGTAATTCAGCCAGGCAATATCGGCGAGGCCAGTGTGTTGCCAGCAAAATTTGTGCAGATGCGCGGCTTCGTGGAGAATTTTCGCCACCGCGTTAGGCGATGCGCCAGCCATTTGGTCGGGCTGCACGGCCGGTGCCATATCTTCCAGAAGCAGTATGAACTCTTGAGCGGTCGAGCCCATTTCAGCGTGAAAATGCGCCGGACATCGCACCGCGCATGATTTTGCTACTTCGCGATACCAGCTTGTCTCAATTTCATAGAGACGCATATTGCCGCCGGTTTCCCGGCTCACCGGATCCTGGGCTGGACATTTAGCAACAATTGTCGCAGGCGCATTTGTAACCGCCGTCGACCAGTCGAGATGCACGCGGTAGCTGTCGCCGACTTGCCCCGTGCCGACAGGCACAAACTCCAGTGCCCTTAACGAACCTGTGGGCTGCCCTAGCACACCAGCTAGCCAATCGGGATCAAATTTTCCAGGATGATCGAAAAACCCGCTCATGAAACAATCCGGTCGAGAAGGTCTTCAAAGCCGCTAGGCAAATGTGGGCCAATAAATAACTGTTCGACAACGCCCCGCCCTTGATGGGATCCGGCATCGGTTTCCAGGCAGGCCGAAACCGGAGCCTGCACATGCAAAAAATGCATCTTGCCCTGCCGCAAACTGACCTCGGCATCTTCTAGAGCAACTGTGTCAAACGCGGTTTTCGCCGCGCCCTGGTTTTTGCCATGCCCCCATTCGGGGTGGGTGTAGCCCAATCCCTGCATATAAAACAAAGACGTATGCGTCTGCATGCAAACATGCGCGCGCGAGCCATCATCCGCCTTCAGCTCAAGGTCAAGCCCGGCGACACGGCGCGTGCCATCGTGATAGCGCATATCCAGCCCGAATCGGTCAAAATAGCGAACAGTGCCGGATTTCAGGTCTTGCAGCACCGCGCGGCGGTTCCAGGGCGCGCCATTGCCATCATCATTTGTGTGGCAAAACAGAACATGGTTTTCAAAGTTTATCGGTGTCCACAGCCAGTAAAATTGCGGCACCATTTCGGGAACACCGCTTTGAGGGTCGGTGTCTCCAACGGGCCTGATGCCCCAGCTTCGATCGCGTGTGCCGTGCCAATCAGTGACGCTATGAACACTGCCGTCAAATCCGATTTCCCCCTGCCAGCTCACATTTTGCGTCGCGCGGGTGTAATCCATAAACAGGCGTGGCCCATTATGGCGGGTGAAGCGCGGCTCTTCGACCGCCGCATGGCGCGCCGTGGCTTCAAGGCTGGCGGTAATTCTGTTTTCCGGGTCATTGATGCTGACGCGCACGCGGATGAGCGGCTTGATAATCTCGATACACACCGGCCCGACCACCAAGTCTAATCGGTCGCCCAGCATGTGTTTAGAGGCGCGCAGATTATGCTGCTTGCCGTCGACTACGAGACAGAAGCTCGCATCCATAATATTCAACTGCGGATAGACACCCAGCGCAACGGCAAAAAACACCGAACCGTCGGGTGCGTAGCCGTTGAAAAAGAAACGGTCGTAGAAGTTCCGCTCGCCGGATGTCAGTGCCATCGGC
>NHHF01000063.1 GCA_002171155.1 Betaproteobacteria bacterium TMED156 | reverse complement strand
TTTTACAAGCTTATGTATTGGTTTTGGTTTATTTGGAGGGGTTTTTGCGCCTGCATTGTTTCTAGGTGCAATGGTTGGAGCAACTGCTGATGTCATATTGTTTGGAAATGCGACCTCTGGTTCCGGTTTTGCAATTTTAGGAGCAGCAAGTTGTATTGGTGCTGTTATTGGAGCACCTCTGGCTGCAGTTGTAATTGTTTTTGAATTAACCGGGAGTTATGATTGGGCAGTATTAGCAATGATAAGTGTAGTTAGCTCACAACAATTTACTAGAGCTTTTTCAGGTAGGTCATTGTTTGACAAACAATTATCTTTGAGAGGTATAAAAATTAGTGATGATTATAAGTAATTGTCTAAATCTACGCTTCTAGTGTTAACATAAGATCCGTCTCTAGTTGAATTGATTTCTTACTGTCATCCAAATTTTCTCCTTTAACAACAAATACATCTTCAACCCTTTCACCAAGCGTAGAGATTCTTGCAGTTTCAACAGAAATATTATGTTCCTGAAGAACCATCGCAATGTTGTATAGTAACCCTGGTCTGTCTCCAGCAGTAAGAGAAAGTATGTGAAATTCTTTTTTTTCATCTACTGATAATTCAACCGTAGGAGTTATTGGAAAATATTTAGATTGTCTTGATTTTCTTCCACTCTTGATTAAATCGTTTTTAATTTGTTTTTTTAAATGACTTGTTAAGCCTTCCTCTAAACTGAAAATAGTATCAACTGTCAATTCACTTTTGATGTTTTTGTTTAAAAGAAAAGTGTTCAGAGCATAGCCATTTTTTAAAGTATTAATCTTAGCGTCAAGAACTGCGAATGAATTTGAATCAAAATATCTAACTATTTTTGTAAAAAGGCCCTGACTAATCTTCTCGTATACAATTAATTTTATACTATCTATTTCTTCATCTAATTTCGCTTTGACAATTGGATTTTTAGAATTAGTTTTTTTCGAAAGAGCACTGGAATGCCATTCTATATCTGATGCATCATGTTTTAAAAAATAAGAAACATTCATTTTAGAAAAAAAATCTATAGCTTCATTATTATTTAAAAAGTTTTTACTGTACTCCTTTATTTTTATTGATTTACTGGATTCCTTACTACTATTGGAATTTGAATCTAATTTAATAAGAGTATTATCAAATAGTCTTTCTAAAAGTCTTCCTTTCCAGTTATTCCAAACTTTTGGAGATGTTCCTCTAATATCTGCTACTGTAAGTAAGTATAGTGCAACAAGTTGTTCTTTATTTTTTACCTTCTGGGAAAACATATTTATAGTTGATTCTTCATCGACGTCAAATTTTTGAATAAATTGTGACATTGTTAAATGTTCTCTGACTAAAAATTCAATCAAATTTGAATCTACATCATTTAGTTTGAAATTTTTACAAAAAGTTTTAACATCTTTAGCACCTAATTCTGAGTGATCTCCACCTCTGCCTTTAGCAATATCGTGAAATAGTGCTGCCAAGTATAGTCTCCATTTATCTTGAAATTTTGACATGAGACTTGAACATTTGGGAAATTCGTGAGCATGTTCCTCTTTTGTATACCTTTCTATGTTTTTTATTACTTGCAATGTATGCTGGTCGACTGTATAAACATGAAATAAGTCATGTTGCATTTGACCTACAATTTTCCTGAAAACAGGAAGCATTCTGCTCATAATCCCTAAATTATTCATAAGCTTTAAAGTCTTAGTAATATTCTTTGATTCCTTGAAAATCTGAATAAAAACTTCTTTATTAGTAGGATTTTTTCTAAATTCAGTATTAACTATATTGCGATTATTCCAAATTAAACGAGTAGTTTCAGGACTTAGTGCTCTAATGTTGGAATTTGTTTGAAAAACATGGAAAATTTTTAAGATTGTTTCTGGATACTTTTTAATATCTTGAATATTTTGCAAACTCAAAAAACCTCTACATTCGAGAAAAACAATACTGATTTTTTTGATTAAAGCACCATCTTGATTCTTAATGTTTATAGTATCTGTGATTTTGGTTGTAATTTCAGCTTTGTAATCTTTTGCTTGAGGAAAAAGTTTTGGTTCGAGATTAGCCAAAATCATTTCGCTGATTTGTAATACCAATTTCGCAGCCCTAAAGTACTTTTGCATTAAAATTTCACTTGCTCTTCTACCATTCGAATCTGTTATACCCAATCTTTTTGCGACCTCGGTTTGCAAGTCAAAAACCAGTCGATCCTCTCTTCTTTTTGCAGAAATATGCAAATGACCTCGGATGGATTGTATTATGCTTTGTTGTCTGTAAAGATGCCTTGCTTCCTCAATGGTTATAAGGTTATTGAAAGCCAATTGTCTCCAGCTTTTTCCAAATTCAAACTCCATACAAATCCATTGAACAGTATGTAAATCTCTCAGTCCACCAGGGGACTCTTTAACATTGGGCTCAAGGCTGTAAGGAGTATTTTGATGGCGAGTATGTCTTTGACGAAGTTCAAAAAGTTTGTGCCTGGCAAAATTTATAGAATCGATTTTAAGTTTTCTATCATCTTTAAGTTTGTTAAATAATGACTTTTTTCCTGTTAAAAACCTTAATTCTAGAGTTGCTGTTGCTACGCTGGTGTCAATTTTAGCTAAGTCTATTGTTTCATCAACAGTCCTTACACTGTGTCCAGCTTCAAGACCAACGTCCCATAATGTAGAAACAAAACTAGAGATAGAATTGTGAATTTCATCATTGATGTTTTTCTCTTGAACTATGATTTGTAAATCAATGTCGGAGTGAGGTGACAATTCACCTCTCCCAAAACCTCCAACTGCTATCAAGCAAGCTAAATCTGTGATTTTGGAAAGAGACCATATTTGTACAATTATACTATCTAAGTTTTTTGACAAATTTTTCATTAAGAGTATTGGGGATGAATTCTTGGTCCACAAAAGTTCTTCTTTATTTTTTATGTTAACAACTTCATTTTTTAACTTTTTAATAATTTTGTCGTCGAGTACTTGCATATTATCTTTTCTTGTTTTTATTTTTGTCTGGGCTTCCTTCTGAAACTGTTAAAACTTCATAACCATTTTCAGTAACTAATATTGTATGTTCCCACTGAGCCGAAAGGCTCTTGTCTTTTGTTACTATAGTCCATCCATCTGAGAGTTCTCTGACATGAGGTTTACCTGCATTGACCATGGGTTCAATTGTAAAAGTCATACCTGGTACTAGAATTTCACCAGATTTTGGTTTTCCATAATGAAGCACTTGAGGAGCCTCGTGAAAATTTGTACCTATACCGTGACCACAAAACTCCTTGACAATCGAAAAACCTTTTGACTCTGTGAAAATTTGGATTGCATGGCCAATATCGCCTAATGTCTTTCCTGGTTCAACTTGTTTAATTCCTTCCCATAGAGCTAAATATGTTGTTTCAACTAACCTTCTCGCTGCAATTGATGGTGGACCAACAAAGAACATACGACTAGTATCTCCATGAAAACCATCTTTTATAACTGTGATATCAATATTAATGATATCTCCTGTTCTGAGTATCTTTTCCCCTGGAATCCCATGACATATTTGATGATTAACAGATGTACAAATAGATTTAGGAAAAGGTTTATAACCAGGAGGACAGTAATTTAAAGGAGCTGGAACAGTTTCTTGAACATCAACCATATAACTGTGGCAGAGTTCATTAAGGTAACCCGTGGTAACCCCAGCTTTTACAAATGGTGTTATGTAGTCTAAAACTTCAGATGCTAATAACCCTGCGACTCGCATCGAATTTATTTCATCTGAAGATTTGATAGAAATGCTCATAAAAGATAGAATAGACTGTTTTACTAATTTTTTGGAGTAATAATGTCAATATCGATGCGTGAAATGCTTGAAGCTGGTGTGCACTTTGGCCATCAAACTCGTTTTTGGAATCCTGGTATGGCTCCACATATCTTTGGTCACCGAAACAAAATACATATAATAAACCTAGAATCAACGGTTAGAAAGCTTTCAGAAGCACTTAAATTTACAAAAGATTTAGCTTCTCGTAAAGGATCTATTATGTTTATAAGTACTAAAAGAGCTTCGCGTGAAATTATTTCTGAGGAAGCTCAAAGAGCAAGAATGCCCTATGTTGACCAAAGATGGCTTGGAGGCATGTTAACCAACTTTAAAACTGTGAAGGCTTCCATTAAGAGATTAAAGGATATGGAATTAATTGTCGCCGAAGGTGGGGTTGAAGGTATGACCAAAAAAGAAGCCTTATCCTTTACAAGAGAATTAGAAAAACTTAACAAAGGTCTCGGTGGTATTAAAGAAATGGCTTCGCTACCTGATGCAGTTTTTATAATAGATGTTGGCTATCATAAAATAGCTGTTAAAGAGGCTAATAAATTGGGTATTCCAGTAGTTGGAGTTGTAGATACAAATCATAGTCCTGACGGGGTTGACTACGTTATTCCCGGTAATGATGACTCCAGCCGAGCAGTTAAACTTTATGCCAGAGAAGTTGCAAATTCAATAATAGAAGGAAACAATTCTTCACTAGATGAAATTGTTGATGCTGAAGGGCAAAATGAAGAGTTTGTTGAGGTTAGTAACGATGGGTGAAATAACCGCAACCATGGTTAAGGCTCTAAGAGATAAAACAGATGCACCAATGATGGAGTGCAAAAAAGCACTAACAGAAGCCAATGGAGAAATTTCAAAAGCTGAAGAAATTCTGAGAGTTAAACTTGGGAGCAAAGCCGGAAAGACTTCTTCCAGAATTACTGCTGAGGGAGTTATTTCAATCAGCGTTTTTCAAAAAAAAGCTTCTATGGTCGAAATTAACTGCGAAACAGATTTTGTTGCAAAAAATGAAGAGTTCATTAATTTTTCCAAAAATATTAGTCGAATTGTCGTTGAGTCTGAATCTGATTCGATTCAAGAAATAAATCAAAAAGAAATCAACGGCACTCAAGTAGAAACATTAAGGAAAGGCTTAATTGGCAAAATAGGTGAAAACATCAGTATTCGAAGAGCAACATTTGTTAAATCTGAAGGCACTTTCTACTCTTATACTCATGGATCGAAAATTGGTGTTTTAGTAGATTTATCCATTGAAAATGAAGAGCTCGGAAAAGATATTGCAATGCATATTGCTGCTATGAAACCAAAAGCTATAAAAACATCGGATGTAGATCCAAAGTTGATAGATATTGAAAGAAGGGTTGCAACTGAAAAAGCCTCCGAGTCAGGCAAGCCACCTGAAATTATGGAAAAAATGGTTGATGGGGCTATTAACAAGTTTTTGAAAGAAGTATCTTTGTATGGCCAGGTTTTCGTAAAGTCGGATGATAATAAAATGACAATTCAAAATTTACTCGAAAAAAATAACGCCTCAGTTAATTATTTTGCCATTTTTGTAGTTGGAGAAGGACTAGAGAAAAAAAATGAAAATTTTGCAGATGAAGTAGCAGCTACTACAGCTGCTTCCAAAGCTAATTGAAAATTTAGTGTGGACCCAACAACACCTCATAAAAATGAAAAAAGATATAAAAGAGTGTTGCTGAAGCTGTCAGGTGAATCTTTAATGGGTAAAGAGAAGTATGGGATTCACAAACAAACTATTGATGGAATTGTAAATGAAGTTGGCAAAGTTTTTGACATTGGTACTGAGCTTGCAATTGTAATTGGCGGAGGAAATATATTTAGAGGTGTTGCACTTGGTTCAAGTGGCATGGATAGGGCGACAGCCGATTACATGGGAATGATGGGAACAGTTATGAATGCTCTCGCTCTTCAAGATGCACTTAAACATTGTCAGATTGATTCCCGTGTTCAATCAGCAATTCGTATTGATCAAATTGTTGAGCCTTACATTAGGTCAAAAGCTATTAGATATTTAGGTGAAAAAAAGATTGTAATCTTTGCGGCAGGTACTGGTAATCCATTTTTTACAACAGATACAGCAGGTGCTCTTCGTGGTGCTGAAATAGGAGCAGAGGTCTTTGTAAAAGCCACAAAAGTTGATGGAATTTATGATTTGGATCCTGAAAAAAACCCTAACGCAAAGCTTCTACCAAATCTTACTTTTGATGAAGCTATTGCAAAAAAGCTTCGAGTAATGGATGCTACAGCTTTTGCCCTCTGCAGAGACCAAAACTTACCTATACAAGTTTTGAATATTTCTAAACCGGGTGCATTGCTATCTGCTGTACTTGGACGAAACGAAGGAACAACTGTTACAAATTAACTTAAAATAAAAAAAATGAATACACCAGAATCAATAGTTAGCTTGACCAAAAAAAAAATGGAAAAGAGTCTTGAAAATTTAAAAGTAGAATTTTCTAAAATTAGAACCGGAAGAGCTCACCCAGGAATTTTAGATCATTTGATGATCGATTATTACGGTTCTCCTACTCCGATAACTCAATTAGCAAAAGTTAATTTGATTGATTCTAGAACTTTAAGCGTCACCCCATGGGAAAAACCAATGATTGCCCAAATCGAAAAAGCTATTATGGAATCTGACTTAGGTCTAAATCCAAACTCAGTCGGCGAACTGATCAGAGTTCCAATGCCTGCTTTGACAGAAGAGAGAAGAAAAGAGTTAACTAGAGTAGCAAAAAGCCAATCAGAAGATAGTAAGGTTGCTATTAGAAATATTAGACGTGAAGCTAATGAAGGTTTTAAAAAGTTGGTTAAAGATAAAGAAATTTCATCTGATGAGGAAAAAAGATTTCAGGATTCAGTTCAAAAAATGACTGACAAATTTGTAAAAGTTATTGATGAATTATTAACTAAAAAAGAAACTGATATCTTGACAGTTTAATGTCCATGAGACATATAAAAGACCCACCAATAAGCTCCACATTACTAGTTCCTAAGGTGGATAAAATTCCCAATCATATTGCAATTATTATGGACGGGAATGGCAGGGGGGCAGAAAAAAAGAAACTACCTAGAAATTTTGGTCATGAAAGAGGTGTTGCCTCTCTTAAAAGAACGGTAGAGGCTTGTCTTAAATTAAGAGTTAAAAGTCTTACTGTATTTGCTTTTAGTTCTGAAAACTGGAGAAGACCGGAGCACGAAATAAGCTTTTTAATGTTGCTTTTCAAAAAGTCTATAAAAAAAGAGATTGAAAATCTAAAAAAACATGGCATCAGATTGAAAATTTTAGGAGATATTGAAGCTTTATCTTATCAATTGCAGGACCTGATAGTTGATGCACAATCCTCAACAGAAAATAATACAGAATTAAATTTAAATGTTGCTATAAATTACGGAGGTCGTTGGGATATCCTTCAGGCTATAAGAAAGATGATAGACCATTCACCACAATTAATTGATAAAAAAAGAGAAATCAGGGAAGAGGATTTTTCACCCCATCTACAAATAAACGAACTTTCGGAACCCGATCTTTTCATAAGAACTGGTGGAGAAAAAAGAGTTAGTAATTTTCTTCTTTGGCAACTAGCATATACTGAACTCTATTTTACAGATGTTTTATGGCCAGAATTTGGTGCCAATCAACTTATCTTAGCTATTAATTCTTATCAAAAAAGAGAAAGAAGATTCGGAAGAGCACCCATTAGCAATATAAAAAATTCATGTAAGAGTCTTTTGAAAAATAATTTTGAAAAAAACAAGACAAATACCATGAACACACTCAGTCTTTTAGACAGTTTCAAAAATAATGAATAATTAAAGGTGACTTCTTGCTTATAACCAGAGTTGTCACTGTTGCTGTAATGCTATTAATAACTACTTTGGTCGTATTCTTGACTGATCTAGTTGTTTTAAAAAGCTTTATTTTTTTTATACATCTCATAATATTGTGGGAATGGTTAAGTTTGCTAAAAAGAAATTTTTATTTTAAATTCCTGCCCGTGTCAATTTTTTTTCTCTTTTCTGTAGCAATCAAAGACAACAACTTTTTCAACGATTTTATAACATCTGTTTTACTAGTCTCTGTAATTTTTTGGATACTTGTTGTTCCAATACTTCTTTATAGAACAAAGAATTTTTCAGGAAATATAGCTACTTCATCTGCATTAGTTATTACATTGGCCAGTTTTTATGCATCAGTTTGGGCCGTTCAGATTGGAATATCTTATTTTTTTTCCATACTCTTAGTTGTTTGGGTTGCTGATACAGCGGGTTACTTTTTTGGTCGTTTTTTTGGTAAAAGGAAGTTAGCTGCAAAAATCAGCCCAAATAAGACATGGGAAGGTGTTTATGGCGCAGTTTCGATAGCGTTAATAGTTGCTTGGTTTGCTGTTATAAATGATTTTGGTTGGTATTATGAAATAGAAAGACTTTCTAATTTATATATAGTCTTTTTAATAGTTTTTCTTGCAACTGTAATTTCCATTATTGGAGACCTTTACCAATCTCTTATAAAAAGAGAAGCAAAAGTTAAAGATTCTGGGAAAATATTACCAGGTCATGGAGGGTTTTATGATCGTTTTGATGCAGTAATAGCTGTATGCCCTTTTTTAATTTTGAGCGTTAAGATAATTCAATGATGAAAAAAATAACTATATTAGGAGCCACTGGGTCAATTGGAAGAAGTACTGTTGATATAGTAAGGCAACATCCTGAAAAATTTAGAATAATTGGACTTTCAACAAATACAAACATTGAAGAGCTACAAAAGTTAAATATTGAATTCAAACCAAAAAAAACTGTTGTAGCGAATTATGAGGCATACAAAAATTGTGTTTCAAGTGAGCACTGTAAACTTCTTTCTGGGAAAGAAGGCTTAGAGGAAATTGCTTCTGATCCCGAGAGTGACATTGTTGTAGTTGGAATTGTTGGATTTGCAGGCTTGCTTCCAATTATGGCAG
>NHHF01000062.1 GCA_002171155.1 Betaproteobacteria bacterium TMED156 | reverse complement strand
TTATTTTGTGAAATCATGAGCAAAATCAAGGAGTTAGGAAATGAAATCAGTTGCATATATTCGTGTTAGCACCACAGACCAACATTTAGAAAATCAAAAAATCTCAATCGAGAGAGAAGCAACCAGAAATACAGATAGTATTGGTCACTTTTATCAAGATCATGCAGTTTCTGGAGTACAAACCAAACGAGATGGTTTACAGCAGTTAATCTGTGATGCTCGTAAAAATAAATTTCAAAGACTATATGTTTACGATCTTTCTAGGCTTTCAAGATCAGTAAAACATCTCTTAGAAACAGTTGAAATTCTTAAAGACTTAAACATTGAATTGGTAATTATCAGGGAGAAAATTGATACTTCAACTCCTACTGGTAAATTCTTTCTTACTGTTCTTGGTTCACTTTATGAATTAGAACGATCAATTATTACCGAGAGATCCAAAGCTGGAGTTGAAAGAGCCAGAAGAAATGGTGTTAAATTCGGTCGCCCTACTATCGTTACTGAGAACCTAAAAAGTGCAGTTAAGTTACTTAGAGAACAAGGTATTGGCATAAAGAAAATTAGTAATCAGTTGGGCATCGGAGTTTCAACTGTGTACAGCTGTTTATAAGGAGATCAATACATGAACAAAATAATCATTCTATTCGTTACAACAATTTTCTTATCATCATGTGCAAGTGTTAAAAATAAATTCGCAGAAAATAAAAAACATTCTGTTGCAATTTCTAACAGCATGAAAATAAAATGTCATTAGCTGGGAATTATTACCCCACTTGTAGAAACCATGCTTCGTTTCATATTTGCCAGGAATTTTTAGAGAAATTCGAGGATATTAAGTTGGGGTAAAAACAATGTAACTATCCAATTTGATGGAGATGAGTTCACGGAAATCTTAACTAAACATTAAAGCTCTAATGGTATAAAAATAATTTAAAATCAAAATGCTCGTATATTAGTTTTGCAGTGATACAAAGATGCAAACTGTTTCTTTTAACATAATTGGTTAAAAAGCAGAAGCACAGATTATATTAAAAATAAGTTATCAAAAAAAAAATTAATGATCTATGAGCATTAGTATTCTATTGAGATCCAATTAAATCAAATTATGAAAATGAGTTAACAAAGAGGTTAACAAATCAAAAATACGTTGAAGAATATGGTTATGCAAAAGTTTCCGACAGGTACTAAGATACTGAAGGTTTTAAATTAGTAAATTTTGTTTCAAACAAAAATATTTACACCTTTGACAAAGAGATTGCACAGTAAACCAAGTAGGTATAACTCATACAATCTGTGTGTGAACTCTCTTTGTGTATGTTAACTGTCCGTGTTTAAGATTCAGTTCATTAAGTTCTTTCATTTTTTTGACAATTATAGTCTTAAAATATACCATATCCACTATGGGTATATTAATATCAAGTTTAATAGTTATTGTCCTATCAGTTTCCACAGCTTGTGCAAGGCCAATTTCTTATACGGATTCTTTTACTTTTATGACTCTCTCAGATGATTCGAAGGATTCAGTATACGTTCATTATTCTCCCTCATTTAAGCGGTCCTTTGGCATTGAGATTTTGGGTGATAAAACATTTACTACTTCTTATGGTTTGCTTAGATATACACAGTTGTTATTTCGTAAAAACACAAAAAAATCTCAAGCCAACTTTTATTTTATTTCTAGTTTGGGTTTAAATGACACGAGAAACTTTAGTTATGGCGTTCAAGGAGATTGGGAAACAAGGAGATACTTTTTGGGTTTCAAGGGCATTCAAAATAGTTTTTTTGGCTCAAAGTTTCATGAAAGATATTTTGTGGTGGGGATCACTCCATACATTGGAGAGTATGGCGATTTTCATACATGGATAATGCTTAAATCTAAAAAAAATAGTCTTATGAACAAGAACCATTTTTATCCAATTTTAAAATTTTTTAAAGGAGACTCTCTGTTAGAGATTGGATACGATAATGATAAAAAATTAGATTTACATTTTGTACAACGTTTTTAAATAGGGAGCCTGTAATGAAAAAAATTCTTTTTGTATCGTCATTAATATTTTCTAGTATTGGATTAGCTACAAATCACAATGATGACCATGGTTCAGTGAGTATGGATCAAGGCATGGAGTCTGCCGCAGGAGAGCAGTTTGAAATTGAGGAGCAAAAGTATCTTAAATTTACAAAAGATCTTGTTAAAGGGGAAAAAATTGCTGTCGTAAATGTAAATGGTATGGTTTGCGATTTCTGCGCCCGAGGAATACAAAAAACTTTTATGAAAAACAAGAATGTAAAAAAAATAGATGTGGATCTTGAAGTTGGTAAAGTGCTTATTGCTTATATTAGGGGTTACAAAATCAGTTTTGACAATATAAAAGAAAAAATTACTGCGAATGGGCAAACACCAGTTGATATGAAAATCATCGAATTGTAATGAAAGATAGTATTAGCAGTGTTTTTTCGTTATTTACGTCATCATCTACGCTACTATGTTGTGCGTTGCCAGCGGTATTTGTAATGTTAGGCGCGGGAGCAAGTTTTGCGAGCTTTGTTAGTGTTTTCCCCTTTTTGATTACGCTATCAATTTATAAAATTGAACTGACATTTATAGCTTTTTTAATGATGGGTATTGCTGGTTTTTTTAATTATAAGGCATCATTTGCATCTTGTCCTATTGACCCTGACTTAGGTCAAAAATGTACCCGCCTAAGAAGGCAATCAAGAATTATTTTTTATTTCTCAAGTGGTATACTTCTTTTTGCAACTTTTTTTACTTATATTATTCCAGAAATTATTTAATTTATGAGTCACCCAGATCACGCAGATAATTTAATTGCTCTTAGAAGAATTGAGGGGCAAATACGTGGTATCCATCAGATGATTGAAGAAAAGAGATACTGTATGGACATAATTAATCAAATAAAAGCTGCAAAATCTGGATTAGTTCGAGTTGAGTCAAAAGTGCTAGAAAAGCATTTGAAGTGTTGCTTTAAACAAGCCTTAAATAAAACAGAAATGGAAGAAAAACTTACAGAATTAATAAAAGTTTTCAAGCAACTTAAATAATCCCCTCGATGTATTCATTTGAGATGGATAAAAGTTTTGATTTAAATCAAAATCTATCATTTAAATATAATCATGTCTATGATCTTTGAATTGTAAGTGTCAATACAGGATGCTCCTTACCGATTAGTTAAACAAGAAATAACAAGTAAGATTGAAATCAAGTTATGCTTATAGGCATATATTTGTTCTGTGCGTTTTTAAAGATAAAAGTTTAGTAAAAATGAAAAGACTATTTGGATGTAAAACACTAGGGATTGTTTTTTTAACGACAACAGTTCTTTTAAAACTCTACGTTGCCTCTGTTCCTTGGAGAGTTGATCGGTTGTTTAATTAAATGAAAAAACTATTACTACTTACCTTACTTTGTTTTTCTATTAATGGATTTGCTTTTAATTGGAAGAAAATTGGTGAAGATGAGAGTTTTTCCGTTTATATTGATGTTGATAATATAAATGAACGTAATGGACTTGTTTATTATTGGTCTTTGCATGATACGCCATCAATAACTTCCTCAACTATCTTTAAATCTAAAGTTGATTGTATAGAAGAAAGGGTAGTAGTTACGACTTTGACTATATACAACCAACCGATGGGTAAAGGAGAAATATCACTTTCACTCGTTCCTGATGCATTTCATTACCCACAACCAAATACAAGTATGTATCTTGAAATGAAATTTGCTTGTGCTAATGCAAAGTAAAATGAAATAGTTACTCAACTAAGTTAGATATTTTCTAGCCTGTCTTTTTCAATCTTCTTTCTTATTTCTGTATTTTTAAAATTGATGTCATAAGGTGATTTGTAAATCTCTTGAGTTCTTGGATCAAACAAATATGTAGCACCATAATCTCTTTCATCAATCAAACCATTATCCATTTCCCATTTAATTTGTCTTGCAATAGTTTTTTCAACTGATTTAAAACTTTGTTTCAGATTAGTCGGCAGCAAGATAACCAGATCAAGTATTTCAACAGCATAAAAATCTTCCATGTTATCTAGTGATGTTGGATAGAAATACTTTTCTTCTTTTGTATTTGTATATTCTCTAAACGATTTCAATCGTCTGATTCTCTTATTTTGATTTAATAGTGCTATAACTGAATTCATCTTAATCTCTGATAATGGCCAGTAGAGAAACTTTATTCATCTTTTTTTTCTCAGCTTGTTTCTTTACATCAGTAATGAATGATTGTGTGATCTTGTTCAGATCGTTTCCATAATTGTAAAAATCTTTTCGCATAGTTGTTACATTGCGAGTGCCAATAAGTTCTCTCCGTAGAATATCTAATTCTCTACTCATAGGTTCGGCATTCCAGTACATTTGGTATATTTTTCAAATAGACTTTGCGTACCAATAAAATTGACTATTTCACTCATTTTTCACAGCCCACTTTACGAACACCTATGATTGATCAGAGAGAGTGAACAAAAACATAGTCTTTGAATAGAATTATTTTCAATTACAGCTCTCTCTTTTTCACGATCAATTTTTTTATTCATCACTTTGGTAAATAATTTCCTATGTTCTTTTCAAGAATTATTTTCGCCAATGTAGATGGTTTCAACTTGTGATAATTAGCACTTCTTAAAATGTTCTCTTTTAGTTGTGGCCATATCTTTAGAGATAATGATTCAGTTGAATGTGGTAGTTGATTGTCTTGCATTGTGTCCTCGTTGGTGTCAGTTGTTTTTCAAATATAAATAATGTAAAAGGTTACACAGCATATTCATGTACTCGCAGTAGTGCAATTTCAGGTATATTTTTAATCACTTCTTATTACTATCTATTTATAATCTTTTTGTAACCAAATACTTTATATTCTGGGTATTTCTGAATACTTTTAGAAGCATATAAAGTTACAACTTCACCTCTTTCACATCTTTGAATATCAAAGCTCCTGATTCGATCAATACTTCGCATACCATTTTCTTGTTGAATACTATTTTTTGGCATATTCATTTTGACTATTTCATGAGGTAATAAAAAACCCTTTAATTTTTGTAACCCTAAATCAATCGTATTCTTCACAGCCATAATCATATGAGAATGAATACCTACTCTTTTTCTCTCGTAAGGTTGGTCATCTAGAAACGAAAAACATATTGGAAGATCTGGTTGTCTATAAAAGTTTTTCTTATTTGTTAAATGAGGTAGTAAAGAATATTGATAAAAATGTATTGATGTCTTTTCAGCCATGATCTTTTGATGTTCTTCTTTTTTATTTCCATAATTGTATGTAAGGGTAAGCATATACAATCGTCTACCTTCTGTTTCTAAATCATGAAAGAAGTCGGCTATTGATAATCTTTCTTTTTCTGTTTTGGTTAGATCACTTACTTTCTTTATTGGCTGATTCATTTTTGATAAGTAATCAAGTGCTTTTATCTTGAAGATACTTTTATTCAAACTCTGTAAAGAAGGCAAAGAATACCTAATAGCATTGTTTAACATTGCTTATGACTTTCTTATAAATTGTAAAAACATTCACTTGAGTAAAGGGGCTCTGAGTGTATGAGTAAGTATTTATAAGGATTATAAAGTCACACTTGTTTTATTTGAGGCAATGTTGATTATGTTTGCCGATAACTACTTTGCTAAATAGCAAAGTAAAAGTTTGCCTGAAACCACTTCAAGTTTGCCTCAATAATCTCCTCCATTTGTTACCTTATACTTTGAACTTAATTTTTAATATTACTTTTATGGAGATTTTTATGAACAAAAAAGTTAAATACAATCACAACGAGATGACATTAGAAAAAAGAGAAAAATGTGGGAAAGAAGTAACGGTACTCGTTCGGTATGATGAAGTACAAAGACGATGTGTTTACAATCCTTCTCTGCTTAGAACAAGAAGCAGAATATAAGGTCATCACAAAACTTCTTGATATAGAACCAATAGAAAGTGAGGTGGAGTGATACAAACAAACTCTGATTATGACAATAGTGAGTTGCTAAATAGCAAAGTAAAAGTTTGCCTTGAATCAGTTAAATTTTGCCTTTTGTTTTATCGTCCATCATTTTTTTATAAAAGCCAGATTTTTTTGCCATCATTGAATCAAAATCATTAAGAATTTTTAATGTAATTGAATAATTACTGAAAGTTGGAATTATCATAATAAAAATAACCAATACTATTAGAAGCCCTAAACTCAATGATGCGATAGCAGCAAAGAAGAAAGTCAGACCAAAAATAAATAAACCTTCAAAACTAAAATCACTAAGTAATTCAAGAAAAGTTGTTAAACTTATTTCACCCCAAGGGATATTAAAAAAAGAGAAAATTGCAGTTATTGTAAAAACAATTGCCATAACCAAGAATTTTTTTTCTTTTACTTTGAGAGCATAGTCAATGTCTTTCAACTCATACTTAGTATTTAAAACTTCAATCACTTCATTTTCATGAACTCTAGTTTGTTCAGATTCAATTTTTGAAATTAATTTATTTATTTTTAGCATTTATTTGATTATTGAAAATTCTTAGATAATAAAAGCTTTACTTCATCAGTAGTTTTATTCTGAAATCGACTAGTAATATCTTTGTTCTTAATTAAGATGTGATTATTCTTTCTCTTAATAAGCATATATTTTTCTTTTGAATTTTTATGTGTGAGAAAGGTAATCATTACATCACCTTTTTCTTCTTTATATTTCTCAGCTGTTCTCTTTTTAACTTCTTTGTGGATCATGCCTTCAATATTTCTTCTTTGATCGTATAACTTCTGAATTATTTTCTGTTCATTACCCTTATTACAGGCCACTTTATATTGTTCGTATTCATCTTTTAATTCTTTGATGAGGCCTTTTATTTTTGGTGAATACTTTTCTATTTTGTCAATCTGCTTTTTTAACTTCTTTTTTAACTCTGTATCTTTTGACTTTGCAAACTCTTTTTTATGTTTTAGTTTTTGTCTTGTTTCACTAGCTGTTCTTTTCGTTTGTTCTTCTATTACTCTAGGTATGATTTCTGAATAGTATTTTTTAATCCATTTAAGTTTTACATCATCAGGTTTTATTTCTACTTCTTCATCAGCCAATTCTTTGAGTGCGATATGCCTATGACTATCATCATTGTTCCAGCTGTAAAGCAGAGAAACATTTTCTTTCAAACTATCATGTTCAAATTCTAGTATTGGTTCAACAATAGGTTGAGTTGATAAGCAGTATTCAATATCAAATCTTTCAGAATTTGTGGATTCTAATAATATAAATCTGCTTGATACTGTTACATCATAATTTAATCTTTGTAATTTACTAAATGATCGTGCAAGTATAGAACAAGAAAATTCATCATTAGTGCGAGCTGGTAATAATTCTGTGGCAACAACTAATTTCTGTTCTTTTAATGTAATGATGTCAGTTCTGTATTGACGATAATCAAATAGATTGACTCGAACACTTCCATTATCGTTGAAGAATCTTATATGAGTTGAATTATAAAGTTTGGCAGTATCTTGTATGGCCTCAATCCAATCAGCATCAATTTCAAATCCAGTTACGAGTTGAGTATTACTTTCATTTGTTTTTATTCTGTTATAAAGATCATTAGATTCTTTAGTACCTGGTTTGATTTGGTTCTTTGATCTTTCTATAAAAAAATTTTGCTTCTTGTCATTTATAAGGCTTGTCTTTGTTCGTAAATTTTCATCATCAATATAGAAACCATACAATTGATTTTCTTTTGTTAAGAGAAATCTATCGCCAAGATTTTTATAATTTCTATTGATATAAGTTTCGTAATCAATCATTTTGATTAGCTATTCAATTTATTTAAACCTTCTACTTCCTTGCGTAAGGCACCTACTAAATCTACTTTTGCTTTTAATCTTCTCTTTCTCAAGATAGATTCAAACTTTTTAATTTCTTCATTTATATCTTGGGATCTATTCTCAATGATACTTTCTGGAAACGAAATCTTAATTGATAAATTTTCATCAATCACTTGTACTGTTTGTGAAATAGTATTTGGTTGCTTTTTAACAGTAGTACCTTTCTTCATGGCCTTAATTTCATCTAGTGTTGTTTCACTATCAATAACACCTCTATCTAAAATCTTTTTTAATTCATTATCGCTTTCATAATGAGTAACCATTTCATTGAGTGAATGATATGAAACTGGTAATTGCTTATTATAATTTTTTAATAATTCATATCGTTTACCAATATTTGCAAATCTAGAAATAGTAGATCCGTTTCTGAATACTCCAGTTTCAATAAGTTTAGCTGTAACTCTTTTATAGAATTTGAAATCAATATCTTTTATATCTGATATTTGTTTTGCAACAATCAGCATGGTGTTTACAGTTCTTGCCCATGTAAATGCAATTTGGTTTGAAACTTCAATAGTGGCTTGTTCAATCGCATCATCATTATCGTTTGAAATAACTTTTGATAAATTTTCAACATCAATGTTTTCATTTACATTTACTGTTATAAGATTATTTTGTGCTGATTCGTTCATAATCTTCCTTCTTTAAGTTTATCTGCATATAGATCAAATACTTTTTGTTTTGATTCCTTGTACATTTTTTCATGCCAACTAATCTTATTAACAATTCTTACTTGTCTTAATTTATCAACTGTATAGTTCAATCTTGTTTTGGCCGTTGATTGACTTTCTAAACTACTTTTCCTTTTATAATCAGATTTAATCATTCTCATAATTTTCTGATTTGGTTTTTCTTTTCTACTATCGCCTTTGTAACCAAACTTCCAAAAGTCAGTTAATGTTTTAACTGAGTAATCGTAGTTTCTTATCAGTTCATTTTCAGTTATTTGATTTAGCAGAAATTCTCTAGTATTCACATACAATGGAGAAACATAACCTTTTCTTTGATAACCAGAACCCTCTCTTTTATAAGTTTTAATTTGCTTATTATTTTTAGCAAAATATTTGTAAACTTTTTCAATTATGTAACCTCTTTTTTCTCTTTTAGCATCTTGACCATTTGGTAGTTTGTAAACCATTGCTGAAAAATGATCTTGAGGAAATCTTAATCTGTGCCATTGCATCATTTTTTCTTCAACTGATTTTCGTGGAAGTAATGTTGTATTTCCACTTGTATTACCAACAGCATTCCAATATGGTCTTAGACCATCATATTGTGATTGTTTTTTTTCTCCATACAGAGCTGTGGTTTCCATTGAAACAAGTGGATTTCTATATCTTCTTTTCCAATCTTTTTGCACTTGGTCTGATAGGCATAATAGTGCAAGTAATTTTCCACCATTAAATGTATATCCAAAAGGTTGTGTTGGTATTATTGTTTGTCCAATACCACAATGAGTTGGAGCTAGATCATAATAGTGCCAACTCAAATCACGATTTCTATTTGATAGTTCTTTTGTTTTATCAAAAAACAAATATGGATTTGTTACTGTGAGATTATGAAATGATCCAGCAATACAAATAATACCTAAATAAGATTGTGTGATCTTATCTCGCACCATATATTTCAAACTTCTTCCAATCACACCACTATGAGCATGACTTGCTATTAAAACTCTATAACATTCCCATAATTCTTTATTATCTTCATTGTTTTCATAAGTGCTAAATTTTTTCTCACCAAAATAATTTGTTTCTTCTATTTCAAAATCATCACTATCATCAGTAATTAAAATTAACTCTGGCTGTATCTTTCTAAAATCAGAACGACCTTGTACTTTCCACATTTTATCTTTTGCTCTTTTTACTAGGCCATAATTATTCTTTGCTTCAAGATTTTTACAATAATCATTTACCTCTTCCCACTTTAATGTGAGATTGTATTCCTCGATCGTGAGTTTATCTAGAAATCGTAATTCTTTTTCAATCTCTTTTTCAAGCTTGAAGTCTTGTTCATCTTTTTGTCTTTGCGTGAATTTTTTTAATGGATTATTTTTAATCCATTTTTGATATTGTTCTTCTTTTGAAGCAACAATTTTCATTTGAATTTTTTGCCAGTAGATTTTTTCAAATTAACTTTTGCAACTTGTTTCAATGTATTTTTTGAAAGTGCTAAAGTGCCAAAATCTGTTAAGTGTATTTCTTCACCATTTTTTATTTGAGTTGTTATTTCTTCAAATACAGCTTCAACAATTTGTTCTAAATCTTTTTGAGAATGTTTTTTTCCAAGTTTCTCGTAAAGTATATGAATTAAGTCTGTATTTGTGAGCATTTTTAATTCATCTCACAGACTTTGTAGGCCATTTTTATCATGAACATATGCAAAGTTATTGGTTTCTATTTGAACCCACTTTTAAGAGTGTCTGGTGAGTTCGCACAGTATAAATTAAGTGGTGCCCGATGTCGGATTCGAACTGACGACCTGCCGCTTACAAGGCGGCTGCTCTAAACCCCTGAGCTAATCGGGCACGCAGAAAATATTATAAACTAAAACCAAGGTAAATCTTCTTCTACTATTTGTTTATTTTTTGTATTTTTCATCTTGGTTATTTCTTCTGCTCTTCTGGCATTGAGTGCATGATAATAATGTTGTTCTATCATCTTCACACTCGTACCCATGTTGTTACTTAAATCTGTTATTGAAACACCTTCATTGATTCTATAAGTTGCATAAGTGTGTCTTAGTGAATATATGGTTCTTTTATCGCCTTTACTATCGTGCAGTAAATCATATTCATTCAATAAACTTTCAAAACCCTTCTTGAAACTTTTTATTTCTTCACCATTACGATTAGCAAATACTGGTTCTGTATTGCTTGGTCTTTTATTCAATTCTTTTTCTCTATTGCGATATAGATTTTCTAATGGGACTTTGACATTTGGATTAGCAACTACTTGTCTTGAACCAGTTTTACCATCAACATTTAATAAAATATCTTTTACAACTTTTCCATCTTGTAATCTCTCTTGAGAATTAATATCTTTCCACTTTAGATTTCTAGCCTCACCAGATCGTAATCCAGTATTTGCTAATATCAAAACATAGTTTCTTAGAACAAATCTTTCTCTCCATTTGTAGCCACCTTCAGAGGTATTCCCTTGTTTTTCCCACTCTCTGAGGTTTCTTGATAATCGTAAATAATCTTTATCATCAAAATGTGGTCGTCTGTTTATCTTTTGCTTAGGCAGATCCCAATCTCTGATCTCTTTACACCAACCTTGATCAGTACACCAATTATAAAACTTGCGAATAGTGAGAACATTTTTTCTCATGTAATTCTCACTTGGTTTTTTTGATACGTTGAAATTCTTATATTTTATTTTCTTATAATTTTTTACTCGCCAATCAACAAACTGATTTACAACTCCTTTAGTTACATCACTTAATTTTTTATCTTTCATAAAAGTGCAGAAGTATGTTTCTAAAAATCTTTTCTCTTCTTCAATTCTTAAATTGCTTACACGACCTGTATCTTCTAGATTTTTAATATAGTGTTGAACAGCTGTAATAATCTTTTTTGATTTCGTTTCTATTGATTCGTTGTTTTTTAACCTCGCATAAAACTCGAACCACTTTTCTTTTGCAAATGCTATGGCATCTATTTCATCTGTAAGCCCTGTTGTCATGCGTGTGAAACCACTCTTTTGAGGAAATGATAGTCTGCACTGCCATTTCGGTTTCTTTGCATTAGGTCTTTGATAGAGGACTATCTGTCCGTTCTGCAATGATTTTTGGTTTATCTCGTATTTTTTATCCATTTTGCAACCAATTAGGTACTCAGTTTTCTTTGCTAAATAGCAAAGTAATGTGCTAATTTGGATTATACAAAAATGTGAACGATTTGTGAATCGGTAATTTATCTATTTGAAAACTGTAAGTTATTGATTTATATAA
Organism: Betaproteobacteria bacterium TMED156; assembly: GCA_002171155.1. Next base: position 440 of record NHHF01000062.1, on the reverse strand, counting down.
CTTTTATAATGCTGGTAAATACTTTACAAGGCGGTTGCTCTACCACTGAGCTAAGCCGGCTAATCACTTAATAATCTTTAAATGTTTTGAATTAGTTTTTTTCACATATCGTTCACAAAAATATTATGCCTACTCTAAACCCTTTACCTATAACCATTTTAGAGTAGAACTGTTTTCTTGTAAGCGGTAGGTCATCTGTTCAAATCAGATAGTCGGCACCAATAATTTGTTTTCGACTAACAAATCTTTAAGTTCACCGCTCTCAAACATTTCAGAAATGATATCAGCTCCTCCAATAAAATCCCCATTGATGTATAACTGTGGGACCGTTGGCCAATTAGAAAAATCTTTGATTCCTTGTCTTACATCTGGATCATCTAAAACATTCACGGTTGCTAATGTATTAATTCCCAATTTTTTTAATATCTCAACTACATTTC
>NHHF01000061.1 GCA_002171155.1 Betaproteobacteria bacterium TMED156 | reverse complement strand
TTTTATAATTTTTTTTAATCACATTCTTATTTTGTTATAAAACTAAGTAATATTTTTAAGTGTAAACCCTAGTAAATATATTATTTTTTGCATTATTAATGATTTTCATTAATGATAATCGAGTGACTACATTGATTAGAAAATCTTGGTATGTTGCGATGATATTTCAACTAGGTTTAATTTACTAGTACGTACGTAGTTTCGATTAACATAACTAAGGAGAATTCATATGTGGACCAAGCCATCAGCTACCGATCTTCGTTTCGGTTTCGAAATCACAATGTATGTTGCTGCTAAGTAATTTACATTGGTTTAATATAATCGCCCGCGCTTGAAGTATTGTGCGGGCGAATTATTTTAAGTTAAAGGAAAAAAATGTTTATAAGAGTTTTAGGCTCTGCTGCTGGGGGAGGCTTTCCTCAATGGAATTGCAATTGTAAAAATTGTTCGAGTGTTAGAGAAGGTAAAGAAGGCTTTAAAGCCAGAACACAATCTTCCATAGCAGTCAGTTCCAATCAAGAAGATTGGTTGTTGTTTAATGCTTCGCCCGATATTCTTACGCAGTTAAAGTCTGCTGGTTTAAGATTACAACCAGCTAACAATGTTCGTGATTCGGGAATAAAATCAATTGTGCTTATGGATGCACAGATTGACCATACAACTGGACTTTTCATGTTGAGAGAATCGTCTAGTCCTCTCATTATCTATTCGACTAAAGAAGTTAAAGAGGAACTCACATCGGGAAACCCAATTTTTAATGTTCTAGATTTTTACTGTAAAGTTGATTGGGTTGAAATCGATTTAAATGAAAAAGGCTTCGTCAACGTCTCAAAGGTTAAAGATATACAATTAAAATTTATGCCATTAAAAAGCGAAGCTCCACCTTTCTCGCCCTTTAGGGGTAAGCCTAGGAGTGGTGACAATGTTGGCGTTCAAATAATTGATGCTTACACGAAAAAAAAGATTTTCTACGCTCCCGGACTTGGTTCAATCGAAGAACATTTGTTAGAACCTATGAAAGAATCAGACTTACTTCTAGTTGACGGAACCTTTTGGACTGATACTGAAATGATTGATAATGGTTTATCAAAAAAATTGGCAAGAGAGATGGGCCACAACCCACAATCAGGTCCAGGAGGAATGATTGAAGACCTATTAAGAATAAGTGGCCCAAGAAAAATATTAATTCACATTAATAATTCCAATCCAATACTCAATGAAAATTCACCTGAAAGAGCAGAACTTGTTTCCAATGAAATAGAGGTTTCTTATGATGGTATGGAAATAGAAGTTTAGCTTATGATACAAAAGGATAAAAAATGAAAAATACCGGAAATTTGCTCGATCTTGAAGATAGTATTTCAATAGACCATCATAGCGATACCAAAGCTTTGCCAATGGCTGAGTTTGAAGCTAAATTAAAAGAAAAAGGTACCAGTTATCACATTTATCATCCTTTTCACATAATGATGGCTGAAGGTAAATTAACAAAACAGCAATTGCAAGGGTGGGTCGCAAATAGGTTTTATTATCAAATTAGCATTCCGATCAAAGATGCTGCAATCCTGTCAAACTGCCCTGACCCCGATATAAGAAGAGAATGGATTCAGAGAATTCTTGATCACGATGGTTTTGATGATGATCCAGGTGGCATAGAGGCATGGATAGGTTTAGGTCAAGCAGTTGGTTTGAGTAGAGATCAAATAGTTAGTTTAGAGTTAGTCGCTCCTGCAGCTAGATTTGCAGTTGATGCTTATGTAAATTTCGCCAAAAAAACAAGCTGGCAGGAAGCAATAGCATCAAGTTTGACTGAGTTATTTGCTCCTCACATCCACCAACAAAGATTAGATACCTGGCCGGAAAAGTATCCTTGGGTCGACCCTGAAGGAATGAAATATTTTAAATACAGACTGACTCAAGCAAGAAGGGATGTTCAGCATGGTCTGGAGGTTACAAAAAGTTTTTTTAGTAGGTCCAAGACTTTGCAGGATCGAGCATTAGAAATTTTACAATTTAAACTTGACGTTTTATGGGCCCTTGCAGATGCTATCATGCTACAACAATGCGAAATTAAAGTTACTGGTCCTAGGAAAACAGATTAGAATGATTTCAGATAAGACTATATTTAAAATTTCAAAATTGTTTAGGTTGCAATGGGAACCGGCACAAAATGCTCATGTTCTTCTTTATCCAGAGGGTATGGTGAAACTTAATGATAGTGCTGGAGAAATTATGAGTCGTATCGATGGAGAAAAAAATTTAAACCAGATCATAGGCGACATTGAATCACACTTTAAAACTGAAGGATTACGTGATGATGTAGTCTCTTTTATTGAAATTGCTTTAAACCAAGGATGGATCAAAAGTGAAGTCGAGTGAAAAAACCAAACAAAAAAACGTTACTCCCCCGTTGTGGCTACTCGCTGAAATAACTTACAGATGTCCACTAAATTGCGTATTTTGTTATAACCCTATTGACTACGCTAAACAACATAATGAACTAACCACCGATGAATGGATTAAAGTTTTAAGAGATGGAAGAAAAATGGGGGCTGCCCAACTGGGTTTATCAGGTGGTGAACCTCTATTAAGAAATGATCTTGAGGATATAGTTGGTGAAGCTCGAAAACTTGGATACTACATCAATTTGTTAACCTCCGGTATTGGATTGACTGAAAAAAGGATCAGTGATCTCAAAACGGCTGGCCTTGATCATATTCAACTGTCTTTCCAAGATAGCACAAAAAAAATGAATGATTTTTTGTCAAGCACTAAAACTTTTGACTTAAAAAATAAGGCTGCTGCTCTTATAAAGAAGTATGACTACCCCATGGTACTTAATTGTGTTTTACATCGTTTAAATATTGATCACATTGAGCAAATTTTAAACATGGCTGAGGCTATGGGAGCAGAGTTTGTTGAGCTTGCCAATACACAATTTTATTCTTGGGGAATGTTGAACAGAGATCAACTTCTTCCTACTCAAAAACAATTAAAAAATGCTGAAAAAATTACTCATAAGTTTCGTGATCGTTTAGGGAATAAGATGAAACTATTTTTCATAATGCCAGATTACTATAGTACAAGACCAAAGAAATGTATGAATGGTTGGGGAAATGTTTTTGTAACTGTTCAAGCTGATGGAACAGTTTTGCCTTGTCATGTAGCTTCAATGTTGCCAGGAATAAATTTTGATTCTGTTAGAGAAAAATCTTTAGAGTGGATTTGGTATGACTCACCAGGATTTAATAAATTTAGAGGTGATGATTGGATGAAGGAACCTTGCAGAAGTTGTCCTGAAAAAGAAAACGATTTAGGAGGGTGTCGGTGCCAAGCATTTATGTTAACTGGTGATCCTTATGAAACAGATCCCGTTTGTGATAAAAGCCCAAAACATTACTTGATTGAGGAGGCAGTGTCTGCATCTCAAAAACCGGCCAATTATGAAAAACCTATTGTATTTAGAACTGATAGTGACTCTCGTGAATTAATGCACAAAAGAGACAAAGGGGGATTGAAAGTTGAGACTTCAAGGTTACTAGAAAAAGAATCTAAACCCTCAAAAGATAAAAGTAGAGTAGGAATACTATAAAGTTCTCTCCAGGGAACTTTTCTTACCCATGCACCAACTTGCTGTAAAAACTAAGAATCTTAAGAAAAGTTACGGTAATTTTGATGCCATTTCGGGTTTGGATTTAAATATTGATGCTGGCGAATTTTTTGGATTGTTAGGTCCTAATGGTGCCGGAAAGACTACAAGCATACACATGATGTCTTCACTCATAAAACCAACTAACGGTTATGCCAAGATTTTTGGACTAGATGTAACACAACAACCAGTTGAGGTTAGAAGAAATATCGGGTTAGTTTTTCAGGATTCAGTATTGGATCGTCAACTTTCTGTTTGGGAAAATTTAAGATTTGCTGGTTTGCTTCATAATTTAAACTTCAATACTATTAAGAATAGAGCCAATTACCTGTTGGAATTATTTGGTATATTTCACAAAAAAAATTCCCCTGTGGTGTCACTCTCTGGTGGACAAAGAAGAGTAATAGATATTGCTCGTGGTGTAATGCACGAGCCAAAAATTCTTTTTTTGGATGAACCAACTATTGGTTTGGATCTTCCAACTAGAAGAAATATATGGAGACATATTCATCAATTGAGAGCCAAAACTGGGATGACTGTTTTGTTAACCACTCATTATCTTGAGGAGGCTGAATCTTGTAATAGAGTGGCTTTTTTAAAGAATGGAAACATAGTTTTAAACGGAAACCCTAGAGAATTAGTAAGTCAACTGGCATGTGAAATTATTGAGATAGAAACATCTGAACCTGAAAGAGTTGCTGAAATTACTAAGGATCTGCTGGGAGTTGCTTTAATTGAGTTTGAAACACTTTTTTTTAAGTTGGAGAAAAAAAATAATTTTAATTCAGCAGAAATACTTAGTAATTTAAAAAAAGAATTAGGTTTAAAAGTGAAAAGAGTTTTAGTACGTCAACCAAATCTCAATGATGTTTTTTTATGGGTTAATTCAAAATGATTTTTAAACCTGTTTATGCTGTTATTGAAAGAGATTTAGTCAAACTTTTTAGACAAAAAGGTCGTTTTTTTTCATCTTTAGTTCGACCGCTTATCTGGCTTTTTGTAATTGGAGCAGGTTTCGAGGCCTTATATGATTCAACGAGTAACGGATATAGATCATTTTTAATTCCAGGTGTTTTAGGAATGTCAATTTTGTTTGGAGCACTTTTAGGGGCCTTATCCACTGTGTATGAGAAGGAGTCGGGCATCATGAAAATGATGATAGTTGCCCCTTTTAGTCATTACTGGATTGTTTTTGCAAAGATGAGTGCAGCTGCAGTTTCAGCTTGTGTTCAAGTCGCTTTTCTTGTGGTTGTTTTAATAATTCTTGGTGATATTGGATTTAGCATAAATTGGATTTTGTTGATTGCTAGCATGCTTATATTGTCATTTACATGCGCCGGGATTGGGATGTTAGTTGCAGCATTTTCAAAAACACTGGACAATTTCGCAGCGATTATGAATTTTGTTATTTTTCCTGTGTTCTTTTTATCAGGTTCGTTATATCCTGTCTCAAATCTTCCAGGTTTACTTGGTATTATAGCCAAAATAAATCCTTACACCTACGGTGTTGATTTATTAAAGCATTCAATTAACGTTCCAAGCGGCGAAAGTGCTGATTTTTCAATTGAGAAAGATATAACTGTGTTGATTTTGTTTACAGTTAGTGCATTTTTTGTAAGTAGTTGGAGGTTCTCTAGAGAAGGAGCCAGTAATGTTTGGTTTTCGAGTTCAAAAAAAAAATAAGTTAAATACCTCCGGCTCTTTTAAGAGTCGCCATATAGTTATATCCACCTAATTTAGGTTGATAGTTCAACACACATTTTTTATTAAATTCTAAATTTTTAACACATTCTGGTTTTGGAAAAACTTCGAATAGATTCAAAAATTTTAACGTTGGTGATTTAAATATTCCAGGCCAATATTTGAAGTCACCAAAATCAACTATGTGAATAGTTCCACCAGGAGGCATTTGATCAAGACAATTTTCAAGAATTTGTTCAGGTTTTTGCATCATCGACAATGAGTATGAAAATAACATCCTGTCTATTTTCTGACCAAATTGATAATTACCCGCAAGCCCGTGAATCAGGGTAACTTGGTTAGATAGTTTTTCTCGTTTAATTTTTTTACTAGCAACTTCAAGCATCAACGCAGATGCATCCAGTCCAATAAGTTTAGTATTTTGGTATCTTCTTGCAAGGTAAATTAGGTTTCTAGCAGTTCCACATCCAACTTCGCATATTGTTTCATTTAATTTTGGATGTAAACTATCCATCAATTCATTTCTTCCGAAAAGGAAAGTCGGTCTGGTTAAATCATAAAAGTGCCTCGTTGTCCTGTATAGAGAGTCCATCTTTTCTTTATGGTCAATTTTATTGTCACTCATTTTTTTTAAATTAGTTACATGAAAATTTTTTCATCATATTTTTAAATGTTTAAATAGAAATAAATAGCAATTTCATTTTTTTATGTAGAGATGAAAACCACCATAAATAGCAGAACGATCCTTTTGATATAGTTTTCTACTCTTCTCCTCATTATAATCCCAATGAGTTAAAATTTCATTCTTAAGTCTGTTGATTAAAATTGATTTCTCTCCTGCAGTTCTGAAGATAACTCTTGCTCCCAGCTTTGCAGTTCTATGAATTTGCACCCATAACTCAAGAAGTTGTTTATCAGACATCCAGTCTTGAGCATCAAGTAGAACAAATGCATCAACACTTTTGCTCTCTCGAGCTGAAAGGTACTCAGTGAAAGTTTTTTGAAAAAGGGTAATGTTATGAATTCTGTTTTTGATGTTTGAGAAGTGTTTCTTATTTAAATATCTGGGTATTGCGATTTTATTTTTTGTATCGTATCCACGCCCAAATGCTTGCCAGGCAAAATAATTTTCTTTTATGTCAAAATTACATGCAAGTCTTTTAAGTCTCTCTTCTAGAACAGTTGATATGCTGTCATTATGCCCTTTTAATTTATGAAATTGAGCAGCGGGAATACCCAAACCAAAGAAGATAATTGGAAATTTGGTAATCCACTTTATAAGTGGATACTTCATTATTTTTCCATAAGAAGATTCATATATATATCGTTGTTCGTCTTGTGATGAAGCAGATAAGATTTTTTTCGGATCTTCTCCAAGTAATTTAAATAAAAAATGGGTTAATCCAATAAACTTACCAAGAGCACCGTATTTATAAAAATTTTGGGAGAAAACATCAATCCTTCTTTTGATGGGCAAACGTTTTTCCCAATAATATCTTGTATCCTTATCTAGTTTTTTTGAAATATATTTATCGTAAAGGATGATATTTTTTTTTTTGTTTGCCTCACCAAAAAAACTAAAAAAATCTTGATAATCATCAAGATTTCTAATTGCATTTATTTTTAATTGATTAAGAGCAAGGTGGGCTCTACTCAAGTCAAGGCCAGAAATTTTAATTGGAGCAACAGACAACATATTTAATAAATTACAGCCACCTGAAGCTATTGCAACAACCTCCTCATTTGCGGTTAAATTCAAAGCCGTAATGTCTACTTCAGGATCTTCCCATATTTGGGGGTATATCAAAATGTTATCAAACATTTTAGCAAAGATATTATCTAGTATTCTGCGAGTTTTTCCATTATTAGTTGAGTTTTCAGACACTGCAATACTAGCTATTTTATCCGGGTTCATATAACTGAAAATTTAAGAAAATATTAATTAAATATAATTTAAGGTGTATATATTCAAAATACACTAAAAAACATAATTTTAATTTATTTACATAGCATAATTTTAAAAAAATAACTGACATGTTGCAATTATTTTGTCGAACTAAAATGGTCTACAAAAAATGAAATGTTAAAATCGAGATTAAAACGCCACTTTGAATTAAGAATAATGGCAAACGCTTGATATAATTTGGCTGAATTCTTGGGGTATTAAATTTGTATTTTCTGCTAAAATATTTTATCCCAATTGGTGTAAGGAAAGAAGTATTGTGAATACAAAAACATACAAAAATTATGAACCAGGTTATATCAATACTCAGTGTAGAAATTGTAGGAAGCAATAAGGGAACGAAAACAAAGCAAATTTCCAACCAGCCAAAGAAGAATTGAAGAATAAAAATAATTACTAGTATTAAGAATAATAGTATTTTATTGTCATTTGAAATTACTAAAATATTGCTGATTAAAAAATCATCTCCTCCAACTGAAGTAAATGTTTTTAAAAAAACCTGTGCACAAACAAACGAAAAGAAAATAATTGAAGTCAGAAATGCTGTTTGCTTGAAACTTGACAATAAAACAGCTTTATATTGATCTTTTTTTGTAAAAAATATTAAAATTGTAGTTAAAACTATCCCAATACTTAGCCCCTCTGGTATTGTCACAATTCGATAAACAACTCCAAAAACAAATGTTGGAAAAAAAATATTTAGAAATACAACTTTCCAAAAAAATGAATTTTCTTTAGTTTTCTGATTTGCAAAAAATTCCATTGAATAAGCATTTTCCCTATTAATTTTTATAATTAAATATAGAAGACAAAAAATTGCATATAAAAATGCCGGTCCAATAATTGTGGAAAAGAGACTTATCTCATCAACTCCAGTTGAATTTATAAAAATAAGTAAAAGTAAACTGGGTGGAAAAACAGAAACTGATATTAATTGCACCGACAAAAAAAGATCTGAATCAGGTTTTTTTTTGTAAATTTTTTTTAAATTTGATTGAAAGGCAAGTTTGTGATTGTAACCCGTACCACCAACAAGACCAGTAACGACAGAATTTATGGGAATTATCAAGATAAATGCTGATAGTTGTCTCCACTTTTTCCTAATTTTTTTCCATGATAGGATTATTTCATCAATACCTATAAAGTTTTTGAAAAGACTTGATATAAAAATTGCTAGGGGAATGCTTAACCAATTTTGATCATAAAGAGCCTTGAATATTTGAGAGGGTATAGGTAAAAAGAGATCGTATCCAATTGTATAAATTCCGAAAAACAGTCCAACAATTGCGATGTTCGTACTTGGTGATAATCCTACAATTGTCATCAATACAATCGAGCTTAACATCAAGCTCGGAATCAAATGATTTTCAAACATATTCTATTTCTATTTTTTTTTTGAGAATGGGAGTAATGAGTTTTTAAGAACTTTTGCTGAGTAAAAACAATTTATAATTATCCATGATATAAGCAATAATTTCCCTAACAAAGAGTATTTCCAGTAAGAATTCGCAACAAAAATAGTCCCAAACTTAGCCTCGTAGTAAATCATTTCAATAGTGAATAGTGAGATAAATAAAAATATAATTAAAGCTATCATACAATTTGCAATTCTTAGAATTACGTATATCCAGTGCCAATAGTTGAAGCTTCTTGAAACTGGCACATGCCTAACGTGGATTATTTGTTCGATGAAAGATGATGAATTGAAAATTAAAATTACTGCGAAACTCAAAGCTACCAATTCATCTGTAGGTATAGGCAAGTTAAATAAATATTCACCTAACATTTTTTTTATAAAAAATAACATAGCCATAATAGGTATACAAAAAGCTAAAGTTAAGTCAGTTGCCACTCGTAAAATTTTAATTTTTTTTTTATTCAATTTATACCCAGCATTATTTTGTAAATTTACGTGCGAGGTAAAACCACTCATTTCCAGGGGTAGCATTTTTATTTGGAAACAAAATATAACAATCTTCCGGAGCCAATATTCTTACTCCATTTTTTCTTGAAGCAATTTCAGCATCCTTTTTTAGGAAATCAAAGTTTTTCCATTGGTCAAGTAAAAAATCACTGATATTTTGTTTGTCATAAACCTCAAAAAGTGACACATATCTGACATCATCGTTTTTTGATTTTGAAGTTTTACTTTTAATCATTCCAAGTCCAGTTAACACGCCTAAAATAGCGTTAAATGCAAATTTCTCGCTCATTGGATCACGATGTTGTCCGCACTCAAGTGTCACTGCTATTGCCCCCTTTTCTCTTGAGAATTCTGTTGTACCTACACCATATTTAGGGTCTAAATTTGAGATTTTATTAAAATTACCGTCGTTTGACTTTTCTTTAACTCTTCTGCTGACACCTCTTTCATATGTTTCAGTCCAATTTCCAACAACAGTGCTTACACCCAACCACCCAGCTAAAGTTTTTTCGTAAACAGTTTTTATTTCACCAGTGAAATTTAATTCTATTGAATGGTCCTTGTCGACTGATTTAATCAATGCAAAAGGATGTTTACCAACTTTGAATGAGTGCAAATCTAAAATAACTTCATGATTACTTAAAATAGGGCAAAGTACATTATTTAAATGGTCTTCAAAATCTTGTGGGTTAGATTTAGGATAAAAATTTCTATTCAGATTTCTCTCACCATTTCTGGTATTTAAACTTGCTGCTAATGGATTTGAAACTGGTATCATGGTTAAATTTCCAGATAAAATGGTAATATTATTGTTTATTAAGAATTCATTAATTTTTTTTATGGCTTTACTTCCACAGTTTTCATCGCCGTGTATGCCTCCTAAAACTAGTACAGATGGGCCTTTTTGGAGACCGAAAAAAGTATAGGATTCTATATGCTGAGGATTTATCATTGAGTTTTTTCTCACAAGTTTTAAATAAAATTAATTTACGACATGCAATGTTCAAATTCTATTTTAGAATTGTAATCAGGGTTTATATCTTTTTGTAACTCAATTTATAAGAAAAAAAATTATGACATGGAGACTTAGGTGTTATGAATATTCATGAGTATCAAGCAAAAGAACTACTGGCAAGATTTGGAGTAACCGTTCCGCAGGGTCGCGTTGCTTACACACCAGAGCAAGCCTCATTTGCTGCTAGTGAATTGGGTGGTTGGCATTGGGCAGTCAAAGCACAAATTCATTCAGGAGCAAGAGGTAAAGCTGGCGGAGTGGTGCTATGTCGCACTTACGATGAAGTTCAAGAAGCCGCCTCAACTTTAATTGGGCAAAGATTAGTCACTCATCAAACTGGACCAGAGGGCCTTCTTTGTGAAAGAGTTTACGTTGAGGTTGCAGAACCATTTGTTAGAGAACTTTATTTAGGCATTGTTCTTGATAGAAAAGCAGAGAGAATTAGAGTCATTGCTTCCACAGAAGGAGGGGTGGAAATTGAAGAATTAGCTGAGAGTTCACCAGAAAAGATTATGCAAGTTACAGTCGAACCTGCAGTTGGTTTTCAAAAATTTCAGGCTAGAGAACTTGCTTTTGAATTAGGATTAACCATTAAACAAGTCCAAAGGGCTGTTGGAATAATGATGGGCGCATACAGGGCTTTCAGAGATAAAGATGCAGAAATGCTTGAAATCAATCCCATGGTTGTTACCAAAGATGACAGAGTAATTGCACTTGATGCAAAGATGTCTTTTGACGACAATGCGCTTTTTAGGTTGCCTGATATTTCTGAAATGAAAGATCTAGCACAGGAAGATCCCAGAGAAGCAGAGGCAAGTCAACAAAGTCTGAACTATGTAGGACTTGAGGGAAATATAGGTTGTATAGTCAATGGAGCAGGCTTAGCAATGGCAACAATGGACACTATTAAATATGCTGGTGGAAATCCTGCAAATTTTCTTGACGTAGGAGGAGGTGCGTCCCCTGAAAGAGTTGCAAACGCTTTCAAGTTAGTTTTGTCTGACAGTAATGTTTCTGTAATTTTAGTAAATATTTTTGCGGGTATAAATCGATGTGACTGGGTTGCAAAAGGTGTAGTTGAAGCTGCTAAAAATTTGAAAGTACCACTTATCGTAAGATTAGCTGGCACTAATCATGTTGAGGGGCAAAAAATTATTGATGAATCAGGATTACCAATTATTGGAGCCGAGACACTTATAGACGCCTGTAACAAGGCTGTTGAAGCCGTTAACTAATACAAACTTTAATAAGGGTTCAGGAAAACTTATGAGTATTTTGATTGATGAAAAAACTCCAATAATTGTGCAGGGTTTTACAGGAGATAAAGCTAGTTTTCACGCCGATGAAATGATTAAATATGGTTCAAATGTTGTTGGAGGAGTCACGCCAGGTAAAGGAGGTATGACACATCTAGAAAGACCAGTATTTAATACTGTTAAAGATGCTGTGAGAGAGACTCAAGCAACAGCTAGTTTAGCGTTTGTTCCTCCAACATATGCCGCAGATGCACTGATGGAGGCTGCGGACGCCGGATTAAAACTGGTATGTATTATTACTGATGGGATACCTTCGCAAGATATGATGAGAGTAAAACGGTTTCTTATGAGATACCCAAAAAATAAGAGAACGACTGTAGTTGGACCTAATTGTGCTGGTATTATATCTCCAGGCAAATCCATGCTGGGCATAATGCCCGGTCATATTTACTCAAAAGGTTCCATTGGTATTGTTTCAAGATCCGGTACATTAGGTTATGAGGCTGCTGACCAGTTGAACAAAATTGGTCTTGGCGTATCTACGTCTGTTGGTATCGGTGGGGATCCTATCAACGGATCATCTTTTTTAGACCACATGGAAAAATTCAATGAGGATCCAGATACTGATGCAGTTATTATGATTGGTGAAATTGGAGGGCCACAAGAATCTGAAGCCGCCCAATGGGTAAATAAAAATATGAAAAAACCAGTCATTGGATATGTTGCTGGACTTACGGCTCCAAAGGGTAGGAGAATGGGTCACGCCGGTGCGATTATTTCCAAAGCTGGAGACTCGGCTGCAGAAAAATCAGAAACTATGAAGTCTCTCGGCCTTACAGTTGCACCTAGTGCAAATGACCTTGGAAAAGCAGTGATTCAGGCTTTAGGCAATTAATCTTTTTTCGGAGATAATATGAGTTTTTATTCAGTTGAACAAGCAAAACCACGTTTGCATCGGTCAGAATTAGCTGTCCCAGGGTCAAGACCTGAACTATTTGAAAAAGCTTCCACTTCAAAGTCTGATGTTATTTTTTTAGACTGTGAGGATGCAGTAGCTCCAGATGAAAAAGTTCAAGCTAGATTAAATATTATTAAATCTTTAAACGAGACGGATTGGGGTAATAAAACCATGATGGTTAGGATTAATGGTCTAGATACTCATTATATGTATAAAGATGTAGTTGATATAGTGGAGGCATGCCCCAGACTTGATATGCTTTTAATTCCCAAAGTAGGTGTTCCTCAAGACATATACGCTTTAGACATGTTGTGCACACAAATTGAAGATTCAGTTGGACGTGATAATCGGCTTGGTTTTGAAGTGTTAATTGAAACAGCTTTGGGTATGGCTAATGTAGAAGAAATAGCTAAATCATCTAAAAGATTAGAAGCAATGAGTTTTGGAGTGGCTGACTATGCAGCATCTACTCGTGCAAGAACAACTGTCATTGGAGGTGTAAATGCTGACAGTACTGTATTATCTGATCTTGATGAAAATGGAAATAGACAGTCACATTGGACTGATCCTTGGCATGCTGCTCAAACAAGGATGATGGTTGCTTGTAGGGCATATGGGTTGAGACCCATTGACGGCCCATTTGGTGATTTTGGTGACAAAGATGGTTACCTGTCTGCTGCCAAACGCTGTGCAGTCTTGGGTTATGAGGGAAAGTGGGCTATTCATCCATCTCAAATTCAGCTTGCAAATTCCGTTTTTACACCTTCAAAAGAAGAAGTAAAAAAAGCGGAGAGAATAATTACTGCCATGGATGAAGCTTCAAAAGCCGGCAAAGGGGCTGTTTCACTTGACGGGAGATTGATAGATATTGCATCGATAAGGATGGCAGAATCTTTATTAGCGAAATCGAAGCTTTGTAAATAAATTACAAATTAATCCACTGATTTCATACCGGTATGTGCTGTGAGTAATTTAACGACTAAGAATTTTGATTGTATTTCGTAATTTTTACTAGTGATTTACCACCCTCCAGTAGTGCAAAGTAAAATGTTGAAGAACCTGCTCCGAAGACAGCTCCTAAAACAAAAATTTGTATTTCATTCATAGATTTATTCTTGTAGTGTTTGTTTTGTCAACAAACCATAATTTAAACAGTATAATATTCATACTTTAGTATAATTTAATAAAATTAGCAAGGTGAATAACTAAATAAGATCCACTTCCTTTTACTTATTTATTATATCAATTACTAAATTAGAATTTAACTTCAATAAAAAATAATCTATGCATAACAACTTTCAAGACTACATTAGTCCAAATGGGTACAAAAAGTTAAAAAAAGAATTATTGAAATTAATCTCAGAGGATAGACCTAAAATTGTTGAGGTCGTCTCTTGGGCAGCTAAGAACGGTGATCGATCGGAAAATGGCGACTACATTTATGGAAAAAAAAGACTTCGTGAAATTGACAGAAAAATAAGATTTTTAACAATAAGCATTGAAAATTTACAGGTTGTAGATCCGCTGGATCAGTTTGGAAACAATCAAATTTTTTTTGGAGCCAAAGTCGAATTTCTAAGAAATAAAAAAAACAGAGAAACTATTGTAATAGTTGGAACTCAAGAAACGAATCTTGATAGGGGTCACATTAGTTGGAATTCTCCAATTGCAAAAGCCGTCATGAAAAAAAGTCAGGAGATACAATCGAAGTTATAACTCCAGCGGGCCTTCAAGAAATAAAAATTTTGTCTGTTTCTTACAAGGTAATTGAAAATTAATTTAACTAATTTTTCCATTTTATTGAGCAACCAATTGAAGGAAACTGTTCTATCGGTCCATTCCCTGATATGGAAATAAGTTTCATAGCTTCATAAAGTTCCCTTTTAAAGGTTTTTAAGTTTTGTTTACTCCCATCAGAGTCTAATCTTCCTCTATATTGCAATTTACCGAATTTATTCAATCCAAAAAAATCCGGGGTACATATAGCATTAAAAGATTTGGCAACTTTTTGATCTTCGTCATGTAAGTAAGGAAAAACTAATTTATGCTGTTTATCAAAAATCCTCATGTTATCAAATGAGTCTTCTGGATAAGTTTCACTGTCATTTGAGCAAATAGCAATACTGTATATACCTTTTTCTTTTAGATCATCACATTCACGTACGATTTTTTTTATTATTGCTTTAACGTATGGGCAGTGATTGCAGATAAACATAATCAAAACACCTTTGCAGTTATTTTGCATTAGGATGTTTTTGAGAGAGATTTTTTCACCTTTCGTTGATTTCAAATCAAAATTAGGTGCATCCCAGTTAAATTGACATATTTCCGAGCTTTTTGGCATGAAGATTATATTAGGACTTTCCCTTATATAGGGCAACCCCTGATGTGAATTTTTCCTCATTTAGATATATTAAATACAAGTCAATAGCATTTTTTTTTGGCGAAATTTAGTTTTTTCTTACAACCTATCATGGGAGAACTCATGAAATTTAAGTTAAATGCAATTTGTGCCGCTGTTGCGGTCACAGTAGCTGCTCCAGCTGTTGTGCATGCTAATAGTTCACTTGGTAAATTAATGAACAACCCAAAGAACTGGGCTGCTCAGTCAGGTGATTTCTTTAATCAGCGTCACACAAAGTTAAAGCAGATTACAAAATCTAATGTTAACAAATTACAAATGGCTTGGTCCTTCTCTACTGGCGTTTTACGTGGCCACGAAGGCGGTCCATTGGTAATTGGAGACACTCTGTATGTTCACTCTGCTTTCCCTAATAAAGTGTTTGCGATTAATCTTGCTGACCAAACTATTAAGTGGAAGTATGAGCCTAAGCAGGATCCTTCAGTTATTCCTGTAATGTGTTGTGATACTGTTAACCGTGGTTTAGCTTATGCTGAGGGTAAAATTTTCCTCCAACAAGCTGACACAACTTTAGTAGCTCTTAACGCTAAGAGTGGTAAAGTTATTTGGTCTCAAAAAAACGGTAATCCTAAAGTTGGTTCAACCAATACTAATGCTCCTCACGTCTTCAAAGACAAAGTATTCACCGGTATATCAGGTGGTGAGTTTGGAGTTCAAGGATTCGTAGCTGCTTACGACATTAATTCAGGTAAGAGACAGTGGAAAGCTTACTCAGTTGGTCCTGACGATCAAATTATGTTTGATCCAAAGAGAACAATGGCTTGGAACAATGGAAAAATGCGTCCAGTCGGAAAAAATTCTTCAACAAAGACTTGGCAAGGTGACCAGTGGAAAATTGGTGGTGGAACAACATGGGGATGGTACTCCTATGACCCTAAGTTGAACCTAATGTATTATGGTTCAGGTAACCCATCAACTTGGAATCCTAAACAGCGTCCAGGTGATAATAAGTGGTCGATGACCATTTTTGCTCGTGACGTTGATACTGGTGTCGCCAAGTGGGCCTATCAAATGACTCCTCATGATGAGTGGGACTATGATGGCATCAATGAAGTACCTTTGTTTGATGGAAAAGACAAAAACGGCAAGAAGCGTGGAATGTTAGCGCACTTTGACCGCAATGGTTTTGCATACACACTTGATCGTAAAACTGGTGAACTTTTAGTAGCCGAGAAGTTCGACCCTGCTGTCAACTGGGCCACCCACGTCGACATGAATTCTGGTCGTCCACAGGTATTAGCTAAATATTCAACACACATCCAGGGTGAAGATGTAAACAGTAAAGGCATTTGCCCAGCAGCTTTGGGTTCAAAAGACCAACAGCCTGTTTCATTTGATCCAGCAACTGGTTATTTCTTAGTTCCTACAAATCATGTTTGTATGGATTATGAGCCATTCCGTGTTGAGTACACAGCTGGTCAACCTTATGTAGGTGCCACTCTTTCAATGTTCCCTGCACCAAATAGTCATGGTGGAATGGGTAACGTTATCGCGTGGAATCCGATTCAAGGTAAGATTGAATGGTCTATTCCTGAGAAGTTCTCAGTATGGGCTGGTACTATGACAACTGCTACTGGCGTTGGCTTCTATGCTACACTCGACGCTCGTTTAAAAGCTGTCGACGTTAAGTCAGGTAAGGTTCTTTGGACTTCACCAAAACTTCCATCTGGTTCAATTGGTAATGTTCACAGTTGGGAGCATCGTGGCAAGCAATACATTGGTATTTTAACTGGTATTGGTGGTTGGGCCGGAATTGGTCTTGCTGCTGGTCTTGAAAAAGATACTGATGGGCTTGGTGCTGTAGGGGGATACAGAGAGCTTAATAGATACACCGATCTAGGTGGAACTATGATGGTTTTTGCATTGCCTAACTAAATAATAAAAAAAGTAGTTTATTTTTCTAAACGCTCCAGGAAACTGGAGCGTTTTTTTATTTTCTTTTGAAATTATTATTTTGTGAAAGCCAAGCAATTAATGAATTTCTCATTACCTCCTCCACGCTCATCTGGATTGGTTTTACATATTTTTTTGGGACAAATATAGTGTACCCACCAACCATATAGCTCATTGGTAAGTAAACACTTACACGATCTTCTTTTGAAAAACCATCCGGCAAATCTTCAATATTTTTTCTTGTTACAAGGCCAACCATTTCTATGTAACTATCAGGAATTTGAACAACTACAACTTGTTTCTCATCGGTTTTGCCTTGGTTTGAAAAATATTCAGCAAAGCTTTTAATTGAATTATATATACTTTTTATAACAGGCAAATTTGTAAATGGAAGTTCTAACAATCCAAACACTTTTAAAAGGAAAGGTTGAGAGACAAGTACACCCAAAATTATTATTGCAATGACGGTTAGAATTAATCCAATTCCAGGAAAGTAAATATTACCTAAAACCGGAGAGATTATCGATTTTGCAAGTCTTTCTGATACTGTCAGAAGCAAATAAAGGAGGTAAATAGTTAAGCCTAATGGCAAAATTGTCAATAGACCCCTTAAAAAAAATAAAGTGATGCGCTTCATATTATGAACCCTACTTATTAAATATAAAAAAATTTATTAATTAATTTTTAACCACAGGATGTAAAATCTTCGATGCTCTAGTATCTCTTAAATAAGTGAATTTTGTTTTATTTTGAGCACTATTTCGGAATTGGCTTGGACCGAGTTACTAAATTTCTCGTTTTTTAACTTTCTTAAGTCCCTGGGTATATATAGATTAATTAAAGTAATTGGTTTGATTTCATTGGTTTTACTAAATGAGTCTATAAATTCAGCATCCATTACCAATCTGAGTTTATCCATATATGAGAAATCAGATAATTTAAAAAGTTTCATTTAGTTTTTATTATTGATCTTGCAATATCATTTAATTTTTCATCTGCATTGGTTACTATACGAAACTCAACTCTCTGGGATGCTCTTTCGTCAATTTCATAATTACTTCCTATAATTGGTCTTGAAGACGATAACCCATTTGCAGTTAGTCTGCTTCTTAACCACTTTTGGTATTTAAAAATATAAGGAATTTGTAAAATGTACATAAGGGTTGTTCTGGTTCTAGCTTGAGAAAGTGCCATGTTTTTAAAATATCCATCTAATGGCGATGAAGCATTAACCCAAAAAGTAGACGTATGTCCTTCAATACGAACTTCTTTAATAGAGTCTTTGAATTCATCACTATTAAGTATTCTAATGTATCTTGGAGCAAAGTCAGAGAGAATTTCTTTAAATTTAAACTGGAGTCTGTCAGAGCCGGTTGAGAATAAAACATCTGGGTTTTTAAATCTTATAGTCATATCACCTAATAGTTCAGCGTCCCATTCTTTGAAATTTTCAGCAAATTCTTCATGTAAAGCTCTATGGAGTTTACTACGTGTAATTTCATATTCTTTAATAACAAGTGTTGTGGTTTGCTCTACTCTTAGCATGTACATTGTTGCAAGAAGTAAAAAAACCATCATTAACCCCATCATCAGGTCACTTAATGGAATCCAGTGGGAATTAGAGCTTTCACTCATATTTTTTTATAGTTAAATTTTCTTTGATATTTCAACTACTTTTTGAAGTTTTTCGGTTAATGGGGTGTAATCATCAACAAACTTATTTGATAGCGATGCTAATTGTCTTCCAAGCATCTCTAACGAGTCATTTAACTCTTTTTGTAATGCTTGATCCAAATTTACTACACCCTCCTTAATTATTGAAACATTATCTAAAAGTGAATGTTTCAATATTTCTTGATTTTCTATCAAAATATCTGACATTTGTTGT
>NHHF01000060.1 GCA_002171155.1 Betaproteobacteria bacterium TMED156 | reverse complement strand
GAAGTTGGTGTTGTAAGGCATAAAAACCAGGTAAATGCTTTAGTGAAAATCATTTTAGACCTTTCTTTTAGTGAATTAGCTTATTTTTTTATTGGATATTTTATTGCATATGGAACCACTTTTTTATTGTCTGCTTCTGAACTGACTGTAAATAGTGGATATGAGCCGACTAAATTTTTCTTTCTTTTCACCTTTGCTGCAGCTATACCTGCAATTATTTATGGAGGTATAGCTGAGAGGGCCAAATTTATTCCACAACTAATAGCTACAGGGCTAGCAGTTGTTTTTGTGTGCCCATTAGTTGAAGTAATGGTATGGAGTAATAATTACAGTTTTTAATATTACATCAATTCACTAACTGGAAGTGATTTTCACGATTTTGCGGGTTCTGTTGAAGTACATGGTACTAATGAATGGATGACATTTGTTGCAGTCATTTTACAAGGTGCAAGAAAAGTTCTTCATAGAGATAGTATGATTGCCTCTCGTCCCCCAAGCAGTATTTCATTATTAGTCCTTGGAAGTTGAATTCTTTTAATTGGTTGGTTTGGGTTCAATGAAATGATTGCTCAAAAAATTGGAGACATATCTGGTCTAGTTGAAATTAATACTTTTATGGCACTTGCTGGAGGAACTATAGCTGCATTAATTACATCCAGAATGTTTCGGTTTTGTCCAGAATAGTCCATCTGCTGGATTAGTTGCCGTGTGTGCCGTAAGTGATATCATGCGTCATATGTGTTCTTTAATTGTTGGATTGGGAGCAGGTTTTTTGTTTGTAAAAATGTTTACTTACACACAAAAAAGTCCAAATGTTGATGATGTTTTAGGTGTATGGCCCCTTCATGACATTTGCAGAGCTTATGGATTTGTTGCTTGTGGAATATTCGGTTTAGAAATTTTTGGAGGATTAGGTGGGGTCAGTCTTCTTGCCCAACTTTATGGAACTCGATTTGTTATTTTTGTCTCCATAATGGGTGCTTTGATTATATATGGAACTCTTAAATTTACTATTGATTTTAGACTAGATGATGAAGATGAATTTGTTGGAGGTGATATATCGATTTACAGGGTATCTGCGAGTTCTGATAAGGTAATTGATTAGTAAAATAAATTTTTTAACAGATGAAAACTAAAAATATATTACTCATGCTTTTTACTATTTTTTATTGTACTAGTGCATTTGCTCAAGTAAAAAAATACGGAACCAAAAAATTATCCGGATTCAAAGAAGAATTTTTTTGTGTGATGGATCAGTCTACTGGATTTAAATTCAATAATGATTCTAAAGTCTGGGAATTAAAAATTTTTAAAGCAAATGAGTCCAAATTTATACTTCAAATTGATAAAAAAGGTAATGGTTTATTTTACCGTTTTGGGAATAATTCAGTTGTTAAAAAAAAATTTAATTCGGAATGTATTAATTCAAAAGAGAGGGGATTTGTAGTATGTCAAGGTTTATTAGGAGAAGTTCACTTTAGTAGACAGTCACGTCTTATATCGCATACTTTTATTTACGGATATTCAGTTAATAACAAACGCATTTGGAACAATATGTCACTAACACCTTCTGTATCAATAGGTAAGTGCTCATTGCTAGAATTTAATAAAAATGATTAAAAAAAAATTTGTATTAGGAACATTTCTAATCCTAATTTCAGCAGCAGTTAGTTCACTAACCCTTAATTATTACGATTGTCCAAACAAGGAGTCAGCTGTCAACTGTTCAGAGATCTGTAGCCTTGCTGGAACAATTGAATTTAGTGCAACTCCTAAGTCAAATTCAAAAAAAATATATTTTGTGGAGAAAATTCAAAACAACTCAATCTCAGATAATTTTGAAAATTGTGAAATCAAAGATATTACAAATTGGGAGTGCATATCTGAAAAAATTTTTTCGAGCTCCAGTAGTTATATGATCGACGGAAAATTCTTTTCAGCTACAATTTATCGTATGTTGGATGGTAAAGATGATAAAAGATTTTCTTGTGCTATTAAGTAAAAGCTCCAGCGGAACTGTGTGTTGTATGTTTTCTTTTTCTGAATATTTTATTTTTTTTCTTTTTTACCGTGTGGATAGTTTTTTTACCCTCTTTTCTTTTGTCACTAATTTCGTTACTAAATTTATTTTTCTTGTTGGATTTAGCTTTGTGAGAGTTTTTATTTTTGAAATTTTGAAACTTTGAAGATTTGGGTTTTCTTTTGTCTTTTTTTTTCTTAATTCCAGGATTGATGAGCCTGTCTATAGCATTCCATTTGTTTTTGTCAGAGGGCGTAATAAAACACAGTGCATTTCCTTCAGCACCGTTTCTCCCAGTTCTTCCAATTCTATGAATATAATCTTCTGGACACTCGGGCAAGTCATAATTAATTACATGTTCTATATGAGGGATGTCAAGACCTCTTGACGCAACGTCCGTTGCAACTAAAATTCGATATTTTTTGTTCCTAAAATTTCTTAAAACTCTATCTCTTTTGTTTTGCCTTAGGTCACCGTTGATAGCATTTGCCTTGTGACCCTCTTTTGTTAATTTTGCTGCCATTCTCTCGGTGCTGTACTTAGTCCTCATAAAAACTATTATCGATCCTTCGCAATTATTAAGTTCGGATATCAACTTTTCGTATTTAGACCCCTCTGGAGTGTGCACTAAGTTTTGCTTAATTTTTGGAAGAGTTAACTGTTTAGAATTCACAGCAATTCTTACGGGATCAACCAAAAAGCTTTTAGAAATTTTAACTATTTCATCAGGAATAGTTGCTGAAAATAAAAGAGTTTGTCTCCTTTTGGGCATGAATTTAAGAATTATTTCAATTTGTTCAGAAAAACCCATATCTAGCATTCGATCTGTTTCATCTAAAACCAAAAAATTAGTTGTGTCTAATTTGAGAGTTTTCTTTTTCAAGTGGTCTGTTATTCTGCCAGGAGTTCCTACAATCAAACTAGGACTTTTCCGTAATTGACGAAATTGTTTTTGGATTGAGTCACCTCCGATCAACAAAGCTGATTTAATTGGGGATTTATTGCCAGCTATTAATTGAAGTTGTGTCATTACCTGACTGGCTAATTCTCTTGTTGGAGTCATAACCAAAGCAGAAGATGTTGAATTTTTGAGAAGATTTACAATCAATGGGATTCCGAATGCAGCTGTTTTGCCTGTACCCGTTTGAGCTGATCCTAAAATATCTTTTCCAGCAATTGCTGCTGGAATAGCTTGAGCCTGAATTGGTGTAGGCTCAAAAAAATTCATGCTTTTGAGTGTTTGCCTTAGTGAAATTGGCAACACCAGATCTTCAAAGTCTTTCAATTAAATTCCTTTGTTGAATGGTTTTGGAAAAATGTGAACAAAAAGCGCGAAAGTGACTTATTAATTGAAAGCCTGTTACCAAAAATTTAAAATTGATAAGCTAATCGGTTTTGATAAATTAACAGATCTAAAAAATTATACTCTATACTATTATTTAAAAAATAGCTCTTAATAAGTAAATCAATATTCAATATAGCTCAATAATTAACCAATTAATTGAGCTTACAAGAGCTTACAAATTGAATTAAAATTTTGAGTTTTGTTTTTGGTCACATTATGAGAATAATATTTAAAAACTTTGCTATTCAAATCTAGTTCTGCTTTCCATATAGAGTCCAGTCTTTTCTTCTCACATTTGTAAAGCATCGATTTTTTTTTACAGAAAAGCATCATTCCAGGTATAAATAATCTATTATTTTTTAAAACAACTTTTTGATTATCGTTTATTGTTATATTTTTTCCATTGGTTGAAGTTGCAAATTCTCCGTAACATAATAGTGATATTTCCTCTGAAATAGCATCTAAACTGTTAAAAAATAAAAAAAAGAAGATTGCAAGTTTAGATTTTATTTGGAATAAATTTTTCATATTGTTAACTTTACAACTTTTATTAGGTATATTTACAGATTCGAGTTTTGATGATCAAATTTTTTTTACCTTTAGTGGTGCTATTTTTCGATAATGCCTTTGCGACAAATTCATTAGATTATTTTATATGCGAAAATGATAGAGATGCGCTAATATGCGATAACTCCTGTAAAAGAGCAGGTTATATTTTCTTTAAAATTAAGGATATTCACGCATCAAAATTATTAATAACATTTGTGAGTACAAATCAAGACAGAATAAAAAAAGTTTTAGAAGGTTGTAAGATAGATGATACTGAGAATTGGTATTGTGCTGAAAACTTCATTGATGCCTCCAAGATGAGCTATGAAGGATATAAAATCTTCCAGATGATTGATGGAAATTACTCAGAACAATTTAATTATTTTGATGGTGAAAACAAACAAGCATGGATAAAGACTTTTGGATGTGCTAAAAACAAAAAATAGATTTCTTCTAATTAATTAATTTATAAGTTTTTGATTTACATCAATTTGTTGTATTTTTTTGGTTTTTTTGAAAGTAGGCTAGGTTAAATATAAATTGAAAAATCTTCACTTAATTTTCTTGATATGTTTATTTTTGGGCAGTGGATGTTCAGATTTTTCTGCTCGTCACCAGGTTTTTGAATGTTATAAAAAGTCTTTAGATGGCGAGCCTTTAACTAAAAGCTATCAGGATATAAATTATTTTCATTTTAATGATGAAAGGCTAAATGTGAGTATTGGTTCAGTTGGAATTGGAATTTCCGAATATGAGTGTGAAAAAACTGAATTTGTATACCAGTGTAAAGACACTCGTAAAGATAATTTTGATGATCAAATTACTTTGGACAGATATACTTTGCAGGCACAGCAAACGCTGAATACTTCAAAAAGAACTACTATAATTGACTATTCTTGTGGTGAATTAGAGCGAAAAGTTGATTAAACTTTAAATTAAGTATGAATAAATATATTAAAAAAAATTACCACCGTATAGCTCTTTATAGAATAATTTGGTTTTTGTTAATTTTTATAGCATTATTTTTCGCTGCCTGGGGTACTGGTGTACTAAGTTACTTTTTTAAATTAATAGATTAATTATTGTTGACAAAGTCTATTTACTGCTTTTTCCCATACATTAATTTTTTGTAGTCTCTGTTCTTTAGTGATTTTAGGATAAAAAATTCTTTTAATTTTCCAATGACTTTTCAAAAAATTTTCGTCTTTAAAAACTCCAGTCTTTAAACCTGCAAGATAAGCGACACCAAGAGCAGTCGTTTCAATTATATTTGGTCTAACTACTGGTATGCCTGACAGATCTGACTGAATTTGTAGTAAAAGGTCATTTGCGCAGGCTCCTCCGTCTACTCTTAATTCTCTAATTCTATCCATACCATTGGACTCAAGATCAATATTCATGCTTTTTATCAAATCACAACTTTGAAAAGCTATACTCTCCAAAGCTGCATAAGCGATATTATCAATTGTCGTGCCTCTAGTTATGCCTGATATTGATCCGCGTAAATCTGGTCTCCAGTATGGGGCTCCTAAGCCAGAAAATGCTGGGACAAATATAACTCCTCCAGAATCAGGCACGTTTAAGGCTAGTTTTTCGATTTCTTCACTTTTAGAAATTGCTTTTAAACCGTCTTTAATCCATTGAACCACTGCACCCCCAATAAAAACACTACCTTCAAGTGCGTAGCAAGGGTTATGCGAAGTTTGAGCAGCTCTAGTAGTTATAAGGCCATTTTTACTGTATTTGAGTTTATCAGCTAGATGAGTCAGCATAAAACAGCCGGTTCCGTACGTATTTTTAATTATGCCAGGTTCAAAACATGTTTGTCCGAAGAGTGCACTTTGTTGATCTCCAGCAACACCACAAATTGGTATTGGCTTACCAAAAATATTTCTTTGTGTGTGACCAAAATATTCACTAGATGAATTTATTTTTGGGAGCGTTTCTGATGGGATATTGAATTTCGAAAGTAAAAAGTTATCCCAAATTCCTGTTTCAATGTTCAAAAGCATTGTACGTGATGCATTGCTAATATCAGTTAAATGTCTTTTCCCATCTGTGAGCATCCATATAAGCCAACTGTCAACGGTACCAAATGCTAAACGGTTTTTTCTTAAGAGAAATTCAGCATCTGATACATTTTTTAAAATCCATGAAATTTTTGTCCCAGAAAAGTATGGATCTATTCTTAATCCGGTTTTTTCTTTTATCTTTGTCTCTAGGTTTTCATTCCTCAACTCTGTGCAATTACTTTCAGTGCGGCGATCTTGCCATACGATTGCGTTACAAAGTGGGTTTGATGTTTTTTTGTCCCATGCAATTATGGTTTCTCTTTGGTTTGCGATACCCAGTGCTGCAATATCAGATAATTCGATTTTACCCTGGGTAATAGCTTGCCTAGCGGTATTAACTTGGGATTGCCAAATTTCAATTGGATCATGTTCAACCCAGCCTGGTCGTGGGTATATTTGGGTAATTTCTTTTTGGGCCATTGATACCATGGTTCCATGTTCATCAAATATAATAGTTTTTGAACTAGTAGTTCCTTGGTCAAGTGAAATTAAATATTTCATATAATTAGTTTACTCAATGATTATTAAGGAGCAAAGCCTCAGGATTTTGATATGGAGAGAATTAGATGGAATTAACTTTAAGAATTTTAATAGCAATGGTGATTGGAATATCAATTGGATTTTTAGCTCAGTGGATGGCCATACCTGATTCTAGCTTTATTCAAATTTATTTCTTCAATGGACTTATTGAAGCTGGAGGACAAATTTTTGTTGTCTCATTAAAAATGGTTGTCGTTCCTCTCGTTTTTATATCACTTACAAATGGTGCTGCTAGCCTTGGAGCTTCTGGAAGTGTAGGAAGACTTGGAGGGAAAACAATAGGATTTTATTTGTTAACTACTGCTGTAGCTGTGAGCATGGCATTATTAATTGCATTAATAATTAATCCTGGAATCAACTCCTCTGATCAAATGAATTTTGAAGTTGAAAATTACACTCCTACTGAGGCACCAAGTGTTATTGAAACATTGATTAATGTATTCCCCAGCAACCCTGTTGCTGCAATGGCTGAAGGAAAAATGCTTCAGATAATTGTATTTGCTTTGCTTTTTGGATTAGCAATAAGCAAAAGCGGAGATGCTGGAAGGAAAATCGGTGAAATTTTTGAAAGTGCTAATGTAATTTTAATGAAATTAATCATGATGATAGTTTCATTTGCACCTTACGGTGTATTTTGTTTGATGGTAAAACTTGGTCTGAACGTTGGCCTAGAGGAAATTGCAAAACTTGCTGCATATTTTTTTACCGTTGTAGGAGTTTTAATTATTCACGGATTGTTAGTTTATCCCTTATTACTAATTCTTATAGCTAGAGTTAATCCACTAACTTTTTTAAAAAAAATGAGAGAACCAATAATGGTGGCATTTTCAACTTCCTCTAGTGGTGCAACGATGCCTGTAACAATGAAGACGGTTCAAACGAATTTGGGAGTTAATCGAAAAGTTTCTTCATTTGCTGTTCCATTGGGTGCAACAATTAATATGGATGGAACCGCAATCATGCAGGGGGTAGCAACTGTTTTTATTGCTCAGTTTTATGGAATTGTTTTGACACCAGATCAATATCTCATGGTAATACTTACCGCAACACTTGCTTCAATCGGAACAGCTGCTGTTCCTGGAGTTGGTCTTGTCATGCTTACTATGGTTTTAGGTCAAGTAGGTCTTCCAATTGAGGGAATTGGTTTGATAATTGGGGTAGACAGACTCCTGGATATGCTCAGGACTGCAGTAAACGTTACTGGCGACGGGACTGTTGCTACACTCGTTGCTTCAACAGAGGATGATTTGGATAGAGAAATTTTCAACAGTCCCAAAAAATCTATTATCGATTAGGTCAAAATGGAGGCAACCAATTTTAAAATTATTGGGTTTTATCTAGGGCTATTGGTTTTTATTGCTGTATTAATTAGCCCCCAGCCATCAGGATTAAACTATAACGGACAAGTTACTTTAGCTATTTTTATTTTAATGGGAATTTGGTGGGCTACAGAAGCTTTGCCTTTGCCTATAACTTCTCTTTTGCCACTAATTCTTTTTCCAATTTTTTCTGTGGAACAAATGGGAGTGATAAGCAAAGAATTCATGAATAAGGTTCAATTCTTATTTGCCGGTGGATTTATGATTGCTATTTCAATGCAAAAATGGAATTTGCACAAGCGAATCGCCCTAACCATTCTACAATTCACTGGAGTGAAGGCTAGGGGAATAATTTTTAGCTTTATGATAACAAGTGCTTTATTAAGTATGTGGGTTATGAACACTTCTACAACAATTATGTTGTTACCGATTGGACTTTCAGTTGCGGTTGCTTTAACCGACTCACTGAAAGAATTACCATCCAAAGAAAAATCGAATTTTAAATTATCTCTTCTATTAGGAATCGCATATGCATCTTCTGCCGGTGGAATCGCGACCCCAATTGGAACCGCGCCCAATGGATACTTGATTCAATTTGTTTCTGAAAATGGAACAGATATTGGTTTTTTTAATTGGATGCTCGTAGGACTTCCAATAACAATAATTTTAGTTCCTTTTATATGGTTTTTATTAACATTTGTGTTGTTTCCAGTTCGATTCAATGCACCCGAAAGTTCCAAGAATCTTCTTAAAAAGATGTTGGCTGATTTAGGTAAAATTTCACGCGAAGAAAAATTAGTGGGTTTAGTATTTATCATTACAGCTTTTTTTTGGATTTTTAGAAAAGCACTTATTCAAATTCCTGTTTTTTCTTTTCTAGATGATGCAGTTATTGCGATGATGGGTGGATTGTCTCTTTTTTTTCTTAAGTCAAAAAAACAATCTATAACTCTTCTTGAGTGGTCAGATATAGAAAGTAAATTTCCTTGGGGTTTAATTTTTCTTTTTGGGGGAGGAATGGCTCTTGCATATATGGTAAGTAGCAGTGGTTTGGCTTTTTGGTTAGCAGGCTTAATTCCTACTGACACTAGTATTT
>NHHF01000059.1 GCA_002171155.1 Betaproteobacteria bacterium TMED156 | reverse complement strand
GTGGTGCCCAGGGGCTGAGTTGGTTCCGTGCATATGTACCAGCTAGATGCCTTAATCTAAGCAGAGCCTAGAATCTCATTCATCACACGTGCAGTCAAGATGTATCAAAGACCTACCCAGTGACCTGACCATTCAGAAATCTTCTGGTAATGGAAAGGACCCACTAGAGCTACATTTATTTATAAGATAGGTAGGCAGCAACCATAACCACTTACGTTAGTATTATCCATGTGCTGTTACACAGATTGGGTCACGGGGTTGGTAACCACTATCAGTTGTTGTTTGTGGCAGTTTGGTGAGTAACAGTATGGTTGGGGAGTCGGTAATGGCTCACTTCCTTAATGAGCATAAATGAATTTAATTATTGCCTCAAAGCGCCCCAGTTTCGTGCAATGGTAAATTTCTTGGGATTGAGCATGGTTTCTCAAGGTTGGCTCTGCAGTCTGATTATTTGCCACCGCATTAAAATATTGTTCATCGACCTTGATATCATATTCTTTTTCAGCCTCTTGCAGACTGAGAAACAATCTAAAATAATCGTGGATAATGCTTGAAGCAAAAGCATTAAGGTCAGATTTAACCGTAGCTATAGTTTCATTAAAAGTTTGTTCAATTGGAGTCCCAGCCATTTCGTCAATTAAAGCATCGAGCGACAGATCATCATGATATTTAAGAAACTTTGAATTCTGCAAGGCATTCACCCAAGCATTTTCATCACTCCAAATTTCAAATTTAGTATAACCGTCGTCGATCTTTGTCTGGATTTGATCGTTATTAACGATTCCGAAAAAACAATGCTCATTGATTTTTACGGCTTCACCGATGAATTGGTCATCTAATTCTGCAGTTTCATACCAGTCCACAAAATTGTCTTCATCATCGGGTGATGAAGTGAACAGAATAAAGGGGTTGACATGAGAGAGGATGCGGCCATCAACCCCAGACCGCAAGCACACCATCAAAAAGTCTTTATCCCTTTTCTGTTTATCGGTTAATTGCTCAAACGATCCGATTGAACTAGTTAATACGTTGTCCATTTGATATTTCGAGATCAGATTTAGACAATTTCTTTGTTCCGTCTCATCTTCTAATGATGAACAGAACGTTGCATAACTATTTAATTTTCTTGCGGATGCCGAAACCATTTCAGTTTTGATATTCATATCCACCGAACTAGTATATTCTATCTCTTTGCAAAGTCTCACTGAGTTATAATACTCAATCAATAATGCTAATGCTCTATTAATATTACTTTCTTTTTGTTCAGACATTATGATTTCCAATTTAACACTCAACAATGAAGGGAGAGGTTATTTCTGCATTTAGAATTCGACGTAAATTCTATTAATGATATCCAGACGATGGAGCTGAGGCTCATCCATAACAACCCAGATATTTATAACCAATAACCATCACCATCTTCTCACCAATTGTCCAAATTATTTCTCTAAATTTCTTTGGCTTTTATGCAATTTCCGGGTTGATCTTTGTAAATTGCGAATGATAAGCAGTCCCCAGATTTTAAATTTTACGATATTTTGTTATGTAAGTTGTGAGAAGCCGTCTAGGCCTTTTGTTTCATTTGTGGTGTTTAGATTTGGGAAATCACCCAATTTCTCTTTGTAAAAAGCTAGGGCCATGCCCTCAATTTTAGAAACGTGTTCTCTATATTCTGCTGACGACCGATCAACTTTGACAAATGCGAACTTAACATGATCGTTAAAAAAGTTGGCACTATTTGGGTCTATATTTAACTCCAATCTGAGATCTGTGTGCATTTGAGAAAATTTGCTTGTCGACGAATTAAAATTTGCATCTTCTGTTCCAGCAATTTTGATCAGATGATCTAATAAACGGTGCCAAATCCCGTGCGCTAATTCTCTTGATTTACCTATGTAATCCCACTGCCGTCCGAGAGCATTAACCCGTATAAGATAGCATCCAATTTCACCATCAGCTAATGGACATGGAAGATGGTCTAAAGAGTTTTTCAAAGGAAGCTTGCTATATGAAAGCCTTCCGCCCTTTACAGATCGAAGACGAAATCCATTATGAGAGTGTGGAACGCCAGTTATTCCATTTATCATTTTTGGTGTCCGTGATGATTTGCCAGACTCATCAAATACACCATGGTATTCAAAGACCTCTTCAAAATGGTAAAATCTTGACCAGACGCCAATTGTCATGACTGTAACTCTCCAGATGCATTTAAATTGATAAAAGTTTTGTCTTGAGACCGCTAAATACATCGCCATTTGGATTTACGGTTATTGCGCATTAATTTTTAAATCCCGTCTCAAAAATTCTGCTTTTTATTTTTGAGTTATTTTTTGCCCTCGTGATCGCTAAATCTCGCTTGTACCATAGGTGTTCCAGTTGAAAGTCATTTTGCCACCGCATCGATAAACCGACCATATTCGCAATCTGGATAATGCGCGGGCGCGTCCTTAGCTAAAAGACATTTTCTAATTTTTAACAGTGTGGGTTCTATCCAATCTGTGTTGACAGTGTAAGGGATGAGACTAATTTTGAATTTCATCACAGCTTCGTCGGAACAAAGAAACTCGTAATCGCTAAACCTGTCACCATCGCAATATAAAAAGTAACCTGTTGAGCTGACGTTAAAATCTTTCTGTCTCATTATCCAGACATACATGTCCATCTGCCTCTTGTATGCAGCCTTCCATTTGTCATCCAATGTAATCTGCTTGCCTTTGGTTTTCTGCGATGTGCTTTTGTAGTCGACGATGTGAAGTTCATCCGTCTGGGTGTTTCGCCAGATGTCGTCCAACCCTCCACCAAATTTGATGTTACTTGGTTCATGGACGGTATGCATGCGGCCTTCTGAACCAAAATGCAGGCTTTGTGTCCATAATTCGAAGTCGTCATGCTGATAAGGGACAACATGGCTCATGCCCCTTTTAATCAGAAAAGGATGGGTTTCGGTTTTACCCCGATATTGATCAAAATCTCTTTTTAGAAGAATGTCTGTGGCCTCATTTATGTTAAAACCGGGTATGCTGGGGTATTTTACACCCTTGACCTGCTGTAAATAAAAGCAGGCAGGGCATTTTATAAAATTTTCAATGCGTGATCGGCTTAATTCGTAAGGTGCTTGATTATCTGGGTCAAATTGACTGCGGTGCCGCTTTCTGTTTTCCTTCACTATCTTCACCTCGTATTGTTGAGTGACGTTTCCGAATTCTTGAGAAGTTTAAGCATCTGAGGATAGCACCAAGTGGTTTCATTTTGCGAATTTTTCAAGTTGAGCAAAATAGCACAAATTAACGTGCAAGGTGACTTTAACCATGGCTGGCTTGGTGATTTTCATCGCTTGGCAAGGAACAGCGAAACTCGCTGTGAGCCTGTCATTGGTTCTGGCCTCAAAGTCGGCCCGCCGGCATTAAAAGACATGATTAGTCTTCCAATTGAGATTTCTTGTTTAGTCAATCAAAAATGCTTTATTTATTGTATTGTTAGCGATGTATTCCCGATCCTTTATGTTGGCATAACCGAGGGGGACCTCCAATCTGGATTGTTTGGAGAAGGCAGGCTTAGACATCATATCCGTAAATTACTAGCTTCAATCGGTGGCTCCACAGACCATACTGAAGGATGGCAACACCATGCCGGTGAAAGGCATAAAGCGTACAAGTCTAAGCTCGCTTCGGGCGAGGAAGTTGTATGGGTTGACGACATCTACATCTCACTTGCTAAGGTCGATAATCCAAAGCAAATCGAAGGAACAGTTTTGGACCTTTTCGAAGAAAAATTTCATCAGCAAAACATAAAGGTGGAAGTGCTCAATTGGGCTGAGCCAAAACGTGAACCTGCCCAAATACATCTGCCAGAAAATCTAACTAAAATTTTACTTTCCTTGGGTGATTGCTGCAAACCTGCCAAAAGAATTGAAATTGAAGTGAAAGTGGCAGGGTCAAATTACGAAAACCTAACAAGATTTGCGACTGATAGTGACGATCACTTGTTTGGGTTGTTGCTGGAGTGGGCCCGATCTTACAGTGACGTTGAGATGGTTGAAAGTGTTGTTGGAAAGTACACAAACCAACCACAAGGATACAATTCGATACCAGTAGTAAGATTTGCTGAACTTGGCAAAACTCAAAGGGCAATGCCCAATCGATGGCTTTGTAGAATACCTTTAAAAACAAGTCTCGCATATGGCATGACTGTAATTCTTCCCAAACGACTGATCAGACCGACGCTGTCTCAAGATCTAATTGAAACAGGTAAAGACGCAAATTTCCGGCCTTTGGACGTAAAAGACTTCTTATTTAGTCCAAATCGCTACTTAACTTAAATTCGATATTTTTTCACGCTGGACTGTAACGTTGACAGCGATGCACTGTTGAATAGGGAGTTTCTATCCCATGACATAAAAAAATTCACAGGGGCTTTTCTTGCTACGGGCAGGTCATAATCGGGAATACTAACGGGAACTTAACATCGAACAATCCTATGAATCTAGGGATAAAGGCACCATCGCCGTGGAATTTCTCCAGAATAGATTTATTTGTGATAAGTAACTAAATTCTGCTCAGCAGTGCTACAGGATGAACCAAAAGGAGGAGAAAATTGGCTTCACAATTTCAGGTTGAAGATCCAATCACACCATTAAGTGAATTGGAAAGTCTGATTGAGTTGTTGATAAAATTTGAGCTAGTGGCGTCCTCGAATGTTCACCCTACTATTGATGGTGTTATGTCATTTTTATATCAGCAGCAGTGTAAATTACTGGCTTAAGATTTGGGCGACGAGGTGGATGAAGATAGGAATCCTCTTTATGCCTATAGCCCAACAAGTATTTTTCATTACATTAAAAAAAGATGAGCCTTCCTTTATTACAGACTTAACTAATGCCATTTCCGTTGCTGTTTTCGATGTCTCTAATCCAGATCCGGCCGAAGCGACACTCCAATTGCAGTAGGTTCCTCACGGAACGTCAGTTTGTATTAATCAATTAGGCCCGCAGCATTTCCAAAAACTGCAGTTACATGCATAAGAGTTTAATAGGACAAAAAATGTCATCAAAAGAACAAGCACTCAAAGACCTTAGAGAAACACAAGATCACATTGAGACTTGGCTCCAAGAATTAGAGGAAGAGGAATTATTACCAATAGAAATTTGGGAGCCTCTCAGCCACGAATTTGTGATGCTTCAAGGCAAGCACATCCCTCCGGAGATGTGTGGCGAAATAAAGCTTTGGGAACGTATCGAAGAGCTTAACAATCTTATTGAAGACATAAATGAAAAACTGGCTGAGCACGGCACAAACAAAAATGTCACGTGAAGTAGGCAATTATCTACATCAAGGAAAGATTTTGAACGGTGCGGGATCTATTCTTGACTGCGAAAGATCACTCATGATTATTGATGAACTTTGCCAAAAAGGTCACTTTGCCGATTAGTTAGTCGGTTTATACCAGTATGTATGTTGATAAAGCAGGTGGTGTATGAACCCTGTGTGGGTCTTTTGGGGCGTCGAGTTGCATACCATCACCACTTGCAGAATCCGTCAGATTTCTTGTCATTCGCAAAGGGCCAAGACTACGTTTCTATGCACAATATCTATGTACAACGGCTATTGCAAAATCCAATAGTGAGGTAAATCTCTGTTTAGAGGATAATAGTGAGTGATTCGGTTGTTAATATTTGGGAAGTAAAGATTGACTTTGTTGCTATTCATATTTGGTTTTTCTCGAGTGGCCCAAATTTTTCAGTCTTGAAGTGGACATTTTTCTTGGTGTTGGAGAGCACTAATGAACAAAGAAGAAATCATTGAGGAATTAGAGTCAGGCGCCATCAACGGTTTAGCCGATACATCAATATTGGAAGACTGTCCGGATCATTTTTTAGCAGACGCTAATTTCATTACAAATGCTTTAGACGCAAGTTTAGATGCAAGTGTCCTCGCATACGCAAAAGATAACGTCTTGTCTGACAGGACTCTGTTTATACACGTTGTCAACAAAATAGATGTGCATGGTCTCAAGTATGCGCCAGAGAAAATCAGGGAAGATGACGAGATAATAAGTTTAGCTATAAATAAAAATGGTAGTGCTCTGAAATATGCCTCTGAGACCCTTCGTGACAAAGAAGATATTGTTTTGTTGGCAGTGTCCGAAAATGGTTGGGCGATAGAACATGCATCAGAAAATTTGAGGAACAGAAAAGATATCGTTTTGATGGCGGTCTCTAAAAATGGCACTGCATTAGAATATTTATCAGAAAATTATAGAAATGATGAGGAGATCATCCTTACAGCTTTAAAACAAAGCGCTAGTGCTTGGCAGTATGTTGGTCATAAATTTTTGCAAAATGGCAAATTAGTTCGAAAAATCTTATCTGACTTAATGCCATCTGACGGCAGCGGTCTTAATGGGTTAAACGCAAACGCCTTTAAGATGTTTCCAGCAGAAATAAAGTCAGACGGGGCGTTGATCATGCGCTTACTAGAGAATGATTATAGGATATTTGAATTTATTGATCAAAAATTGAGAGAGGACAGACATTTTTTTATACAAGCAGTAAAATCTTTTGGCGCAGTTTTGAGATATGCTAACCAAAAATTTTGTGATGATTTTGAAATTGCTCTTGAGGCCGTAAAATGTAACGGCTATGCGATAGACTTCGTATCGGACCGGCTAAAGAAAAACTTAACAATTAATCTAGCTGCGCTTAACCAAAATGGCATGGCTTTGCGTGACGTGCACCCCTCTATGATAGAAAACTATGATGTTGTAAGATCAGCTATTAATCAGTGTGGGCTTGCTATCAAATATGCGTCTGATGAACTCAAAAGTGACAAATCGCTGGTCATGCTGGCCGTTACGAGACAAGGTAGTGCGCTTGAGCATGTTTCTCAAACCATGCAATCGGACATCGAAGTTGTCCTCGCAGCCGTAGAGAACAATGACCAAGCCTATCGTTACGCCAATGAATTTCTTTTTCGAGATAAGGACTTTGCTCTAGCTATCGTAAGTAAAGCTTATGGTGCGTTTGAGGATTTGGATCCAAGCTTACAAGGCGACAGAGATGTTGTTCTAGCAGCATTGAATCTCTATATGGACTCTGGCTACAACGCACATCTTTGCGATATCACGGACCATTTGCCACAAAGTCTGAATGATGATGACGAAATAATCTCTAAGGTTATTAAGTTATCACACTTTCATGTTACTTGGGCAATGGGATTTGCTTCTGAACGAATAAGGAACAATAAAGATATTGTTCTAACGGCTGTGGGAAATAATGGGCTGGCGTTAGAATTTGCGTCGTCTGAACTACAAGGTGATAAAGAAGTTGTAATAGTCGCGGTTAAACAAAATGGCTTAGCACTTGAGTTTGCCAATAATGTGTTTAAGTCAGAAAAGGAAGTGGCAAAAGCAGCTGTAGCAAACAACGACCAGGCGATGCGGTTTGTTTCCAAAGATTTATTGAATTTCTGAAGGCAAAATATTGCAATCACACAGCCTATCTACACCACCTGCAGGTACCTGTGATTCACACTCTACCCAATACCTCTCAGTGACTCTGTAATCGCCATTAACAGCATGTCTGTGAAGCACTGTAAGTGACCACACTTGCTACTCACCTAACTGCCATTAAAGACAACTAATCTGGTTACCTACTCCCCACACCAATCTGTGTTACAGCACATGTATAATACCTACGTAGGTGGGTATGGCTCCTGCCTACCCATCTTGTAGATGCATGTATCTGTAGTAGGCCCTTTCCATTACCAGAAGATTTCTGAATGGGCAGGTAAGTGATGATACTTACGTGCCTTATGGGGATTGCTAAGGCATTTAGGTGTCGCACTTATGTGGATTTATAGAGGTCCGTATCGGTCACCTACATGCACACCCTCCCTATACTAGAAACGATAAGGATTGGTGATGTACAAACTGATGTACATATCGTGCCTGTTGACAGTGACTCAGTGATACGTAACCTATTGAAACTACAAACAGTGAGATGTGCACTGGTGCCGTATAAGGGCAATTAATCCGCCCCTGGGCACCACTTTTCTTGTTTCACATTGCCTATCTCATTGTTTGTAAATGATTGATGTGTTTACAGGTGGTGAGTGATGTC
>NHHF01000058.1 GCA_002171155.1 Betaproteobacteria bacterium TMED156 | reverse complement strand
TGAATTGAAAAATATTCCTTTATGGTTATGGTCAACAAATTACGTTTGGTATGCATTCGCCTCAATCAGTGGTGCTTTCATTTCTGGAATATTGGTTGACAAGTTTTCTGCACATAAGATTGCTTTTTTAACACAGCTACCGATGCTCATTGCATGCTTAATACTTTGGCATGGAGAAGGTAACCTTTTGTTGGCTTTATTTTTTATATTTTTTGGACTTGGTGGAGGTATGTTGCAGCCAATGATAAATGCCTTATTAGCAGAGCGGTACGGAGTTAAATGGCTTGGAGAGATAAAATCTACTATCTGGGCATTAAGTATATTTTCTTCAGCTTTGTCACCAGTATTAATGGGATTGATGATTGATAAAGGATCAAATTTACCTGAACTAATGTTTTTGCTAGTATGTCTCAGTGCTTTTAGTGCAACAATGCCAACCATTTGGTTCAATTTTCTAAATTTAGTTAAACTACATCAAGTCAAAACATAAAAAATAATTAAGGAGTTTCCTTGAACAAACCTCACAATAGTCCAACTCCAATGCTGGTCGGAGAAAATGCTAAGCAATCAGATATTTATCAACCATGGGAGTTAGATAACCAAGCATGGTGGGATTGGTACATAACACTTGCAGAAAATAAACCCGAGGAATTTTCTTACCAAGAGGAAATTAATAATCTAAACACAGGAAAACAATTATCACTAAAAAACCTCAAAGCAGAACTTAGCAAACCATTTAACCTTAAGAAAGCTGATTATGATTTTTTCTTAAAAAATGGATTTATTAAAATTAAAAATATTCTATCAAATGATTCGATTTTTACTCTTCATAGAGAACTATCTAAAATTATCATGTCAGAGTTCAGTGAAAAAAGAATTAAAGAAGCTAATTTTCTAAGTATGGATCTAATTTGGTTAAATAACAAAATTGTTAAAGAATTCGTTCTAAGCAAAAGAATTGCAAAA
Organism: Betaproteobacteria bacterium TMED156; assembly: GCA_002171155.1. The sequence goes on along the minus strand of NHHF01000058.1, from coordinate 15,247 downwards.
ATTGCTGCACAGTTATTGAATGTTCCTACGATTAGACTCTATCATGACAACATTTTATCCAAACAACCTGGGTGTGGTCGTACTCCATGGCATTATGACATTCATCACTTTCCATTGGATACAAAAGACGTTGTAACTGTATGGATTCCTGCTCAACCAATTTCAATGCAAATGGGACCACTATCTTTTGCAAAGCCATTAGATGCTTATAAACATGTAGAGAAAATCAAATTTAACAAATTCAATAAAAACTACGATAAAAAGGTGTCTGATTTATTTAAGGAAAAGAAAATTGAAATTGAATCCAGTGCTTTTGAGGTTGGTGAAATAAGTTTTCACCACAATTTGTGCTTTCACAATGCTCCTCCAAACAACACAACAAGAAGCAGAATAGTACTGGCAAATACATTTTTTAAAGATGGTACAAAAGTGGTGAAAAATCCGACGATGGTTTCCGGAGATTGGAAAAAGTTTATTCCTAACACTGATCCTGGTGGTTTAATTAATAGTCCACTCAATCCTATTTGTTGGCCAGAGGAGTCCTTAGATGTCTGATAATTTTATTCGTAGTTGTGAACATTGGAGTGAAAAAAATAGAGAAGAAATGATTGATTTTTATTCACTTGCTACAGTTGATTATGAACATTTAGCTAAGTCCAAAGATTGGGACTTATGGCTCAAAAACTACTCAACTCAAGTTGGGTACAAACAAATTAAACTTCTTGACATTGCATGCGGTTCTGGAAAATTTCCTCAAGCACTTCTTAAATTCTCAAAACTAAGTAAAGAAAATAACCATTCAATTAGCTATTCACTTCTGGATCCATCGTCATTTTCCATTAAAGAAGCTGCAAAAGTTCTTAAACCCCCTTTTATTTTAGATAATACATATGAAACGACTTTACAAAATTTTAATGGAGAAAAAAACTTTTTTGATATAGTTTGGGCCACACATGCACTTTATGCATTGCCTAAGGATGAATTAAGTTCTGCAATTGAAAATATGCTTTTTAGCCTTAAAGGCTGGGGGTTTATTGCGCACGCCACTCGAAACTCTCACTACATAAAATTTTATGACTCCTTTCTTCAAGCTTTTGGAAACAACCTCAGTTCAAATTTCACAACAGCTGAAGAAATCATTGATGTTTTTGAAAACTTAGGTATTGACTATTCTGTAAAGTATTTGAATTACCTTAACAGTACATCTGATAAAAATGCAAAGCAATTAGAAGGATATCTACAACGCTGTGTTTTTAATGATAATGTTAGTTTACAAGAAATGTTAAGTCACCCAATAACAGAAAGATATTTGCACAAACATTACAATAAAAATATGTGGCAATTTCCTCAAGAAATATCACTTATTTTTTTTAAAAAAAAATAATTTTTTGTTGTTTAATATGAATAGATATTGGTTAAGGAAATTATTAGCAGAGGAAAATTCCAATAGCTCTAATTTAATTCATCACCTTAAGACAGTGCACAGGTCAAATCCTGGATTTACTGAAAGCTGTGCAAAAAAAAGTGTTAATAAACATGGAAGATCCAGCTACCAATGGCTTGCCGAAATTATTGAACCACAAAAACACAAAGTTGTTTTAGATTTAGCATGTGGTAGTGGACCTTTATTAGAACTTTGTATTCAAAAATTTGGTGAAAATTTGACACTTATTGGTGTTGATATGAGTGATGACGAATTGAATGTTGCAAAAAAAAGGATAAAAAATAAAAAAACGATGTTTTACAAAGCGTATGCACAAAATCTTGATTTCATTCCTGTAAATTACATCGACGTCGTCTTATGTCATTGGGCTCTACCTCTAATGAATCCATTGGAGCCGGTTTTAAAAGAGATTAGAAGAGTTCTTAAGATTAACGGAATATTTTCTGCAATAATCGATGGGGATTTTAATTTATTATCGGGCTATAGGGATGTTCACGAATTGATTTACAGTTGGGCAAATAAAGAGTTTTCGAATTATAGTTCTTTCGAATTAGGTGACACAAGGTCAAGATGCCCTGATAAATTATTACCTTTAGTCAAAAGTATATTTAAAGAATCATATGTTAGTATCGAATCGGACGTTTTAGAAATCAGGGGCGACCCTTTGTCACTTGCTTTAGAAGTCTCAGGATTCTTTTATGCAACCTATGCTTTATCAGATAATAACAGGTTAAAAATGTTAAAGGATCTTGAAAAATTTTTCATAGACAATGCCAATTCACAAAATAAAGCATTGTTCGAAATGCCAATAAATAAACTTACTGTTTTTTGAGAACATGGAAATAGTCGCTGCTCATTTAATTGGTAGATTTGATTGTATAATTTTTTCACTGAAAAATTTGCTTCTATATTTTATTTTGACTGCAAATCAAGCAAATCTCATAACAAATGATAAACATCCAAAATATTTGCTAAATTAATTCTTTTGTTTTTAATTATTCTTCCATTTGAAATTAGTATTCGATACTTTTTTCTATGATTTGGGTCGGAACCATGGCATTCCTTTGTAAAATAACTTGGAAAGTTATTTTCAATTATCTAACCAATATTTTATAAACAAACTATATCTGGAAACCTTGAATGAGTTGTCACTCTATAAGTTTTCGGAATATTATTTTTTAGTACAACACGTCTGGTACTTTTTTTTATTTAGTGAGGCCAGTAAATTTTTTTTCACTATTAAAATTTAATCCCGAAGCTCCACAGAACCAGTACCATTTTACCTTAGGGAACTTTTTAGCTAGATAATTGGAGTTGAATCTTTGATTGTATGACACGAGAGACATTTCGTGGTGTTAAACTATTATGAAATTGGAATTATTGTAAGTTACCATTTTCTTAATTAAACACAACAAATAATTAATAGATTTGTCTACGCTAGTTAAAGCGTTGTTTAATTCAACTGATTGATTGCCGTATTTATGTCCTGCCGAATCTACCTCAGAAGATAAAGTGTAACTTGATTCGGCTTTCTCTATGTTAAATCCTGCAACCAAGAGATCAATTTATCGGTCTGTCTAGACGATGACATATTATAATCATAGTTTAACCAGTCTCTTAGTTGTATATTTCGAATAGTCACTCCTGAGCCTGGCCAAAACAATGTGGAAATTATTTAATTATAATTCTGCATAGTAGTCCAAATTGGAACCCCATCATCCAACCAAACTGGAATTGTGAAAGTATCCCGATTTGCTAATTTAAAAATTTGATTTGGAATGTTGGGATTAATCATAAAGTTATTTACGATGGTATGGAGAAGTTAAAGTTGGAAATACTATAATAATTACTTCAGCATACGAACCTTCCATTGCAAGTTTTTTTTAATGTCGGAGTTTTACCTCTGTTGGTATAATCAATTTTAAATCATTAACATTGATGAGAAAAACCAAATTGCTCTTTAAGTCATGAGCGTATAAATTAAACGGGAAGCAAAGATATAAGGGGGAAAAAATAATTAAATTTCATATTTAAAAAATATTTTAAACTGTAATTCTTTGATGCATCAATTCGTTGAAATATATATTTTTTATTTTCTTAAATTAATAATAATTTATTGAGTAAAAAACAGAAAAAGGTATAAAAATGGATTTAGAAAAAATGAGTCTGGATGAAGCTAATAATATTCCAGGAATGATTGAGGAGTCTGAAAAAAAGTTGCTTTACGTTATTGCACAAACATTACCTCTGGAAGATGGAGACTCGATAATAGAGTTTGGTCCATTTTTCGGGCAAAGTACAAATTGTATTGCTCAAGGTTTAAAAGCTAATTCCACCTTCGGAGATAAATGTAACTTTTATACTTACGATTCATTTGAGTGCAATAAAAATGGTTGGTTTGGCCCTCAAGTTTTACTTCATGCAAAAAAAGCAGAAGTTTCAGAGTTGGTAAAAACAGAGGGTGAAATAGTTAATTTTGAAAAAGTTTTTTATCATTTTATGAAAGATTATATTGAAGCTGGGATTGTCAAAAGCATTAAAAGTGAGCTTCTTAATAGTGAACCACCTGCAGGCAAAATTCCTTTATTGCAAATTGATAGTCCAAAATACTATGAAGAATTAAAAATAATTTTAGAAAAGTTTTTACCACTAACTAAAGTTAATGGATTTATTGTATTTCAAGATTTTTTCTATCAGTGGTCTGCTACCATTATTTTACCTGTTGCAATATTAATTGATAGAGGCTTTATCTCAATTCAAGGGTCTGCTGCTTCATCATTATTATGTCAAATCATAAAAGTACCCAATGAGCAAGATATTAAAGAATTGGATGAACAAATGAAAGACGAGGAAGATTGCTTTAGATTTTTTGAACTTGTTATTAACCGTTGCAAAATCGAAACTTTAGATAAACCTGAATTTTTTCTTCCAAAGATCACTCTTGCTCAAATTCAGTGGCTTTATCAAAGAAAAAAATACAAAGATGCACGTTACACTATTATTAAATATCTTAAAGACGGCAACCCTTTTCACTTAAGATTAGTTGATACATTTCTTGAACTTTTGGGTTTTGGGTTTTCAATTAGACGTTTGTTCGAAATGGATCAAAGCATAGAGAAACAAGAAACATTATCAGGAGCTGGAAAATTCAAAAAAGAAGAATCAAAAATTTAAAAATGATTTTTAAATTATTGTTATTATAAGTAATTATCAAACACACACAAACATCATTAATATTTGGAAAAAATGATAAATGACACTCAAGTTTTAATTCCTGGATTGTTGGATGATGATGAAGAAAAATTATTATTTGAGCTTTCAAAATGTATTAATCTAGATGAAAAAAATATATTGGTAGAAATTGGACCTTTATTTGGAAAGAGTACGTACGCACTCTGCAAGGGATTAAAACTTAACACCTCGTATGATCACAAAAAGACTTTATATTCCTTTGACGCTTTTGAATGCAGCATTAATAACTCTTTATCAACCCAAATATTAAATCTTGCAAAAAAAGGCAATGTTACAGATCTTTTAAAATACACAAAACGCTCAGAATTCAAAAAGAACATCTATGTTAACTACAATGAAATATTTAATCATTATTTAAAATCCTACAGTGATAATATAAAAATTATATCTACTGTAGCTGATAACAAAACTATTCAACCACCAAAAAATAAAGAAATCGCTCTAATCCTATTCAATATATCGAAAATTTATTTTGAGTTTAAACCGGTAATCTTCAGATTCTTACCTAAAACTAAAATTGGTTGCTTAGTTATTTTTGCTGATTTTTTTAATCATTGGTCAGCATCTTTGATGTTGGTCGTAAGTGTACTTATAAAAAAAGAATGTCTAATAATCGATGATTTTCGAAGTAGGAGCCTGGTGTGTAAAGTAAACAAAATTCCTAATAATACAGACCTAATAGATCTAGATTTAATTATAAACAACGAAAATAAATATTTGACTTTATTTGATGATCTTATTGATAAGTGTAGAAAAAAGAATGTAGAAAAAATGAATAATTATCTTCCAATTATATTGTTGGCTAAAATGCAGTGTCTATTTGAAAAAGGAGAATATACTGAAGCTAGGAACTCAATGATTGAATATTTTAAAGATGGTGATTTCTCGTCCAAAATAGCAAAAGTTATAGACCCATACTTAGATCTTATGGGTAGTGGCTTTTCAGTTTCTCAAATGAATAAAATTGAAAAAAAATAAATAATATTATGAATTACGAGGAAGCACAAAAAATTCCAGGCATGATAGAGCCTAATGAAAGAAAAATGTTGTATGAGCAAGCAAAACAAATTTCATTAAACAAGGAAGACTGTGTCGTTGAATTCGGTGCTTTTTTTGGCAGAAGCACTAATTGTATCGCACAAGGTTTATCTGCCAACCCAAGTTTTACTAGTAAATGTCTTTTTTATACATACGACTCCTTTGAATGTGATATTGAGGGTTGGTTTGCCCCGCATGTTAAGGCTTATGCTAAAGAGGCTAAAGTATTACACTTAGTAAAAGATGAGGGAAACAGAGTTGATTTTGAATCAGTTTTTAAACATTATTTACAGCCATACATTGATTCGAAATTGCTCGTAAGTGTTAAAAGTGAATTGTTAGACAGTCAACCCCCTGAGAATTCGATTGCTTTAATGCACATTGATAGCCCAAAATACTACGAAGAGTTTAAAATTATTTTATATAGATTCTTCCCTAAAGTAAAATTACATTGTACGGTTATTTTCCAAGATTTCTTTTATCATTGGTCAGGGTCTTTGATTTTAGTAGTAGCCATTCTTATAGAAAAAAATTTTATTTCTTTAGAGTGTTCTGCTGCTTCATCTCTTGTTACTAAGGTATTAAGGTCACCGACAAAAGAAGACATTCTTGAAATAGATCTTATTATGCAAAATCATGGCAAAGTTTCCAAATACTTTGACATAGCAATAAAAGAGTGTTCCAAGATTCAAATTGACCGCAACCACCAATTTCTTCCACGTCTAACATTAGCAAAAATTCAGTGGTTGTACTCACAAAAAAGATTTTCAGAAGCAAAATTTACGCTTCAAGCATATTTAAAAGAAGGGAATGCTTTTAATAAAGAAGTCGTTTGGGACTTTATAGAAATATTTTCTCATGGATTTTCAATTAGAAAACTTTTTGAGATAGATCATGATCAAGGGTAATAATGACCCAACTAGTTTCAGCTAGCCATCCAGATACCGTTTTCTATCTGTGGTGCAACTAAGGATATATTTTCTGGTGATTCTGCAAAGCCGATAAGTGCTGCAGCCCTGCTCATTGTTCCTTCATTGAAGTGATTCTTATAAAATGCAAGTCCATCAGCATCTGCCGATCTTCCTAATACATTTTGATAAAGTAAATCAATAAATACATCATCACTTGGATTCTCTCCATACTTTGTTTTGAATTCGGGTGACGCAATAAAATTATTAGCAACATTTTCCAAAGCTAAACCATTACCTTCCATATCATTCATATGATAAGCAACTCCTGTCATGTCAGGCGTCCTGGCAAAAGCTGCTTGGTACAATCTATATGCCTGTCCGGCAGTATCACCCGCATCAATATCTAGTGCAAGAATACCGTCAGGAAAACTTATTCTTTCAACACTTTGTAATTCATCCATTTCTGTAAGTAAAGTAGTATTTAAAACATTCCAAACAGTCAATATTTTTTCAATTGTATAAGAAGATTTGTTTGAACTATAGTTAACAGTATCAACTCCTTCACCACCATTAATTTGAAGAGAACCAAGATCATATGTTTTAATTTCATCATTTCTATTAGATCCAATGATTTCAGTGCCTGAGTTGAAAGTTAAATCACCCCTGTTTTGACCTATAGATTGATAATAAGCAAGCCCACTATCGTAAATACCAGAATCAATACCACTCTGTGCGTCAGGATATTTACTCAAATAATAAACTTCATTAAACCCAGGTTCTCCACTCATTGCAGGATTTGAAAAATTTGGGCCGCTCGATAATGGCAAGTTCCCTTTAAAGTAGAACCAGTCATATGGTGTAGTTCCGAACTCAGATCTTTTTGTACCGGCTGCAGGAAAAACCATTATGTCAAAAATTCCATTATCGGTGTTAATGATTTTCATTTGGTAGGCTAATCCTGATAATGAAGATAATGGAAATAAAAAATCTAAATCCGCTCTAGTAAAACCTCCTAATTGGGTATTGAGATAAACAATTGGCTGTCCTGACTCATCGTAACTACTAACTATAATGTCATCAAACCCGTCATTATTGAAGTCAAACACTTCAAAAAAGTTAGCATTATCATGAATCTTCTCATTCTCAATAGTAATATTTTTAATCTTTATACTACTTTCATTAAATTCATAAAAATGAAAATACGTAGCAGCTTCGTTATCAGTCCCTTCCGTGACAAAGTCGACGCTACTGTCCTTTAAGCGAGCTGTTGCATATTTTGCAACTATTAATGGATCTTCATTTGGAAAAATTTGAATTTCTTCTGCATCAGTATAAGTGGCAGACTGTATATAATCATCACCAAATCTAAAATAAGTCGTTTCACCAATATTACCAAGCCAAGAAAGTGTTGGAAGAGTTCTTTTATCGTCAGTATCAAACGGAACTTCTCCAAAAATAATATCCCAAGTCTTTAGGTTATGATCACGAATTGCAAGACCTGGTCTAGCTCCCTCTGTGAGATCAAAACCTTGAATATCTGAGAAAAAAAAAGTCTTATTAATACTTTTTGAACTTACATTATCTAAGTATTCAATAGTTCCTCCACCGAGTTTTCCGTTAATAGGAGGAACTTCTTCATTAATTGGCAAAACTTCGAGAGTAGGATTAGAACCGTCAAAAATATACGCAAAAGGATGTTGCTGAAATCCACTAAATATAGAAATCCCTGATTTTGTACTCGAAGAAGGGGAAGAGTTTGCTGCATGCAACCAATCCTGCCTGTCTAGAACTAAAACCTGATAAATATTTCCAGACAGTAAAACAGTTGCATTTGTTTGATATTCAGAGGGAGAGATCTGCATTGTTCTTCCATCCTCTAAACTAGTAGCAAAAGTTATATCATTTAAACCGTCATTATTTAGGTCCTCCAAACTCCATTGTCGAACCCAACCCGGTAAAACTGTATTTGAAAGCCCTTTTGAATTTAATATTTGAGTACTATGTTCCCATTGCCCATCTTCATTTTGAGCAAAGAACACAAGCAAGTTAGGGCTACTAATTCCGACTTCAGTTTTATTCTCCGGACTCTGAAAAAAATGAACTGCAAGTGCCAAGCTACCTTCATTATCAAAAATAATGGAATCTGCTAAAATTGCACCAACACTGTCGTTAGTTGGGTCATCTCTAAAGTGGGAAAAAATAGAGTTAAGATTTGGAAATGGAGTATTTACTTCCTGAAAGAAATAGGAATTCAGCATATCAGTCATTTTTGAATTACTGTCAAATTAACTAGATTATAAAGTCAAAAAAAGTGAACAAACCTCTATATGACATTATATGAGAAAAACTAACTTATATCGGCTTTCAAACTTAGAAAATAACTACAAATAATTACAATTATTTTTTAAGAAAACTATGATGTTTGTTTAATTAATATAAGACTATTGTAAAATTAAATTTGTAAATACAATATTTAATTTTTAAATGTTAAAAATAATTTGTCAAAATAATTAATGTTTTAAAAATGAAATAATTAGAAGAATATAATCTAAATTTTTTATTAGCTTAAGAATAAAAATGACTGAAGAAAAAACTTTTATCTTGGGTATTGGAGCCCCAAAAGCTGGTACAACTTGGTTGTACGAATACATTCAAAATGATCCTAAAGCTAACTTTGGCCAGATGAAAGAATATCATTATTGGAATCTTGCTTTTCTTGATCAAAAAGAAAGTGAAAAAAAATATAAACTATTTAAAAAATCAAAAAAAAAATACTGTAGTGACGAACTTTTGCGTTGGACAATGTTGAGTATGAAAAATTACTATGGAATTTATTTTAATTCTATTATTAACAGTGGATACAGCATTACTGGTGACATAACCCCGCATTATGCAAGAGCTAAAGAACATCACCTCAAGTATATAAAAAAATACCTTGAAGCATTTGGATTTAATATAAAAGTTGTATATTTACTAAGAGATCCTATGGAAAGACTCTGGAGTAATGTAAGAATGGAAAGAGAATTATATGAGAGTATTAAAAATGATCTAAATGATTCTGAAGCAATAAACTTCAAAATCAACGATCCTTTTTGGAAATTTGACTCTTTCTACATCAACCCAATAAAAAGAATTCAAAAGATTTTTAAAAAGGAAAACATTTATATTGGTATATTTGAAGAAATGTTTTTACAAGAAAAATTAATGGAATTATCAAATTTTATTGGAGTAAATTACAACCCAGAAATGATTCAAAAAAAAATTAATGTAACTAATAAGAAAGAAAAATTAGATAATTCCACCATGAAGGAAATACAAGAATCTTATATCGAAACTTATGAATTTTGCTACAAAAACTTTCCTCAAACAAAATATTTATGGAACAAGCAATCCGAATAAAATTTGTAAATATCTCAGAAAATCACCCCTACATCAAGAAATTGTTTTCCTTTAGTAAAAATAAAGAGGAATTTAATGTTGAGTTCAAAGATTTTATAAAACTATTTATTTAAAATAACATCAAAATCACATACATTATTTTTTAAAGTTTAATCGATTTAAAAGAGAAACTTTTTCAAATTTCATAGTATTTTTCCTCAGAACCTTTAAATTTTGAAACAGGATACTTCTTTATATTTTTTTGTATTTTTTGTAATGTAGGTCTTTCTAAATCAAACTTGGCTAAATCAGCAAATCGCAACAAATAAATAAAAATATCAGCCAATTCATCCACTATTCTGTTCCGTAAATTTGGATCTTTAGACTCATTCCATGAATTACCTTTTTTCCATTAAAACTTCTTATAATTCAGCTGATTCAATTGATATCGAAGCAGCAATATTTCGAGGCGATTGAAATTGATCCCAATCTCTCTCTTTAGCAATGATTCTTAATTTATTTGTCAACGCGAGAATATTCATAATCAAGATCTTAATAACTCCTTTTATCTTTAAAACTAAGTAATATAAATATTAAGTTTTAGTATAATTAAAATCTGTTTGTAGTTTACATTTTCAAAAAAATTTTCAAAGCGATCATAGTCATCCTAACTTTTAAATTATGTTCCACAAAATGTCTGATAGACTCTTTCGCTTAACTCAGGTGCCCTTTGAAAGGGCTTTAAATACTCTTTATCTATATATGGTTCTTTAAGTACATATAAAAAATCTTCAAATGGTTTTAGATTTCCTCTATTTGCTTCTTCTAACACAAATTCTACCTGATGGTTGCGTGGAATTACAGCAGGATTAAAAGATTTCATCAAAGAGACTGATGATTTGAGTGGCTCTATATTTTTCTTAATTCTGTCACGCCATCTTAAGTACCATTCTTCGAATATCTTTTCCTCATAGAGTTTACCAATTGGCTTGCTAAGTTGGCTAAGATCCCTAAAAGTATTTGTGTAGTCAGCATTATGTTTGTGCATCCAATCAAGTAAGTCAATAATAATTTGTTCATCACCTGTTTCTGAACCTAACATTCCTAATTTAGACCGCATCATCTTAATCCATTTATTTTTATAAATGTTTTCAAACTGCATTATTTTTTCCTCAGCTAATTTAATTGCTCTGTTACTATCACTATCAATAAATGCTAAAAGTGTTTCAGCGAGTCTGGCGAGATTCCATTGTATAATTTTTGACTGATTTACATACGAATAACGCCCCATATGATCAATTGAACTAAAAACAGTATTGGGATCATAAACATCCATAAAGGCACATGGCCCATAATCAATAGTTTCTCCAGAGATAGTTGTGTTGTCAGTGTTCATTACTCCGTGAATGAACCCAATGCGCATCCAGTGAACAATAAGTTCTGCTTGTTTTTCCATAACAGCTTGAATTAAATTCAGAGCCTTATCTTTACTTTCTTTCAAACTAGGGTAGTGACGGTGAATGGTGTAGTTCATCAATAATTCCACACCTTTTTTGTCTAATTGTTTGGCAGCAAACTCAAATGTACCAATTCGTATATGAGAACTAGCAACTCTAGTCAGAATTGCTCCAGGTAAAATAGTTTCTCTTAAGATCGACTCACCAGTTTTTACTACTGCGAGACTACGGGTTGTTGGGACACCTAATTTGTACAAAGCTTCGGAAATAATATATTCACGAAGCATTGGTCCGAGAGTTGCTTTGCCATCACCACTTCGAGAATATGGAGTTCTTCCAGATCCTTTAAACTGAATGTCTATTCTCAATCCTGAGGGAGTAATATGTTCTCCCCATGTATGGGCTCGACCATCTCCCAACATTGAAAAGTATCCAAATTGATGCCCAGCATAGGCCTGAGAAAAAGGAGTTGATCCTATGGGAAGTTGATTACCTGAAAATAATTCAGCTTGTTCTGCAATAGTTAAATCAGAAAAATCCAAACCAATAGAGCGAGCAAAAGAGTTGTTCAACACAATAATTTTTGGAGAGGGTACACTATCAACTACGGGCTCTGTAAAAAACTCATCTGGTAGAGTTGTGTAGGTTGTTTTAAAATTGAATCCACAATCTTTCATATAACTTAAATACCAAATCGATTTAATGTTTAGGGTGCTTACACCGTTATTTATATATTATTACTAAAAAAATAAAACTCAAAGATAATTAAATACTAATATTTTAAACAGATATTTTTTTTTTCATAGTAAAATTTTTTATAAAAAAAATGAAATAATGTTTGATAAAATTTTCAAAAATTGAAAAGTTTTAATTAATAATTTGTGTATATTAAATTTAAGATTGTTTTTTGCGACATACTAAATCTAATTGGGGAAATCCCTTACTCGGTTATTTTGACAAATTGTTTTAAAAAAGTCATTAAAGATACAAAGTTAATGTAGTCAATATTTGAAAAAGTATTTAAAGAATTAGACTACATTTTCTCTAGTTCATCTCAGCGAACTAGAGAAACATTTGATTACATTTTTCCAAAGAAAAACAAATTAATTTTGTTTGCTAAATAACTTGACCTCGCAGATAAAGAATCAATTATTATTTAATCTTGATTCCACCAAAAAAAAATTTTTTTGTAGACCATAATCCAGTCATTCATAAGTTAGTTGAATTACTTTAAGATCATATAATACCTAAATTTACCACATGCATAATATCAATAATCTCATTCAAAAACTCTTGGAAAAGTGTAAAGAAAGAAAAAAGAAAGCTAAATTTATATCTTAAACTTGTGATATTAAAAATCTAAATTAGGTAAATCAATGAATGACATTTTAATTAATAAAATAAAAAGTCTATTAAACAACTAATAGATTTTTAATTACTAGTTATATAATTTATTCAAAAATAATATAATTTAAATTATTCTGAACAATCTTTGAAATTATTTCTTAAACAATCTATTGCAATTTTATGAGAATAACTAATTTCTTTTTCTGTCATTTTTTTTTGTAATTCCATTTTTTTTTTATTTGCTTGTAAATTTCCTGATGATGCCGATAAATTCAACCACATATGTCCAATATTTATATTTTTTTCTACTCCTATGCCCTTTATGTAAAATTGAGATAGTTTTAGTTGAGAAAAAGTATTTCCACTCTCAGCAGCAATTCTATACCAAGAAATAGCTTCTTTTATATCCTCTTCAGATCCAAGCTGTTCATGTAATTTTCCAAGGTTGTATTTTGCATAGACATTACCGTTATATGCAGCTTCACTAAACCAATATTTCGCTTTAATAAAATCCTTTGACCCTAATAAGCCTGAAATATATAGCATACCAAGTTTCATTTGCGCATCCTCATCTCTAGATGCAATTTTTTCCCACTCCAACAAGGCGACTTTATAATCACCCTTAATAAAGGCTTCAGAGCCTGAATTTGAACCAATTATCGTTGTACAAAATAACTTTTGAGGAAAAATAAATATTAAGTAGAAAATTATAATCAATCTAAATTTCATAAAGTAACTTTCCTAATTTGATAATGATGGCTTAGAGTCAATATATTAATTTTTTTTTAATTTTTTTCTTACAATAATTAAGTTTATATAAAATTTTCACTACAAGTTAAGAAATATAATAAAGTGGCACTGCGCTTGAATAAGTCAAAGCCAAAACTATTCCATTTGCTGTTCCCGTTGACAAGTAGTTATGTTGTTTTTTATTTAATAGGTTTGAAAGAAACCCAAAAATTAATCCAAACAAAATAAAAAGCAAAATTAAGTATGCCATCAAAAAAAGTTCATCAAAATTAAGATAAATTGCTATCGATAGAGAAATCAAAACGTTTAGTTTTAGAAAATTAGCTAAAAGCCATCCATATTTACCTGATTCGTAAATCATTTGCAATACTATACAAAAAAATATGCATGAAATACTTAATAGTAGAAAAACAGTAATTCTTCCAACACTTAAGAAATATGAGCTTATATAACTATCAAGTAATCCACCAAGAATAATAATGTAAAAGAATATCATCCAAGAGAAAGTAATAAAATTAAAATTATTTAACCATTTTTCATTAAATTTTAAAGGCGTAAAAAAAATAATACATAAACTAATTAAAGAAAAATAATTGATAACATAGTTATGTACTGGATAATTTAAAAATTGAACTCTAAATGATTGTAAGAAAAAAGGTATAAAAATTGATGAAAGTATAATTACGATGCATAGTCTTTTTTTATTTATTTCAAAATTTACAGATTTTTTTCTCGGAAAAAGTTTTATGAGCGTTATAAAAATAAAGAATAAAGAAGTAAATGCAGAAGCAGCCCAAAATCCAATTGAGTTGCTGCTGCGAATTTCAAAAGAAGGCTCTAACTCTTGGAGCCAATCTGCAATAACAATTTGAGTGTCAGTGGAGTACAAAATGCCAACATGATCAGCATCATTGATAATCTGCATTCTCCTTGCGGTACCATTTTTTAACGAACCATAAGTAACATTTTTGTTTACATTATTTATTCCATCATCATTGAAAATTTCTATAGTTTTTTTAATTAATTTTCTTTCCCATTCGCCATTGAGTATTAAAAGATTAGGGAAAGTTTTTTTTAGTTTTACATCGGTGTAGGTGGATATTGCAATAACCGACCTTATATCCTCTCTAACATTAGCAGATCTGATAATGATATCACTAGCCATAGAATGTCCTATCAATATTACTTTAGAGTATTGATATTTTTTTTTAAAAGTATCAATAATCAAATTAAGCTGTTTGATAAATCTTTCGGATGGACCATTTGGATCCCTAACATTTCCTAAAAAAGGACTTTTGTGTTTTCCATGACCAAGAAAGTCAAAACGTATTGTAGTATGACCAGCATTTGCTAAAGAGACGGCAATGGATCGCATAAAGCTGGTAGAGCCTGCAAATCCATGCGCGAGAATGATCAATTCACCTTTATTGTTTTCCTCAAAGTGTTTTGTGATTACAACAGGTGTTCCATCAATATTCTCATATTTTGTTAAAAGGTTTTCCTCCGATTTCTTTAAATTGTAATACGAAGCAACCATAATTAAAAAAAATGAAAAGAATACAATTAAATTAAATCTATTCACAAAGCTAATATTTATTAAATAGTGGTTTTTAAAGAAATTTCAAAAATTTTCATGGCTTTTTAATTTAATCAATACACTAAATAAAAAT
>NHHF01000057.1 GCA_002171155.1 Betaproteobacteria bacterium TMED156 | reverse complement strand
GGATTGAGCGGGTCTGAGCCTCCAATGTTAAGCAAATCTATCTTTTTTGAATCACTGATCAACGGATTCAAAACCATATCTACCCAATTTCTCTGTATAAATGCATATCGCTTGTCGCTCTTAACATCTTTAATAATATCATCTGCTAAATCATCTGACATTCCGCGAGAAGATGCGACATACCCGTTTATGCGGCCAATAGAGCCTATCACTTTTGGGAATCTCTCGTCTCTTTGGACGGTGTAGAGTCTCCTAACTTGTTCTCTGGCCGGTGATTTTTGAAAAAGGTATCCCTGCAAGATGCTACCGTATGGTTGCTGCTGGTGGCTCAGGGTGTTTTTGTTTTGCCTTACTGCTCCCTCTAGATATTCTTCGCTTAGCAGGTGGTTTATGATTTCTTCTTTAATTGAACTCGCAGACTCATCAACCTCCATCAGCGCCTGCATACAATAAAGCTTTTCATCGGCATAGCCGCGAGTGAGTTCACTCCCAAGCGCTTCCCAAATACGAGAAGACAGACTTGCAGGGTCAAAGTTCTGGCCAGCGCCGATGCCGCGGGCGCCGATTAGCATCGCCATGCGAATGCCAAGCAGCGGTCGACGTAATTGAAAGTTTATCTTTACAAGACTTAGCCTATGGTCTTCATTCAAATTATCGTTCCTTAACAAGTATCCAGCTATTGAATCTGCATCAAGTTTTGTTACCTTGGCTATGTCTGTACCTCCGTATGTATAGCCGGCGGCGAGGATCTGACTGAGAAAGAAACTGATTATTTCTGGGTCTTCTGTGTTCCTTGCGAGAGACTGCTCTGAATCCTTCTTTAGTTCTCCCGCAAATAAGCGCTGCCTGACTTCCTCGGCTGACAAAATATTTAGATAGTCTGGGCTATCCTCGTAAGCAAAGTTTGTAGTTTGTAACCATTGCTTGATCATTGGCCTGTACTTCTCGACTGGGGCGCCGTTGCCTTTGCCTTTTATTTGGTCCACTCTGCCCTGGGAGCGTGATCTTCCAAGGGGTAAGGTGGGTGTTACCTCAATCGTGGCGTGAGGCTCATTCTTTGCGTCCCTAAGGGAGTATATGGTCATGGCTCCATCTGCCACATCGTCACAATATGAGCCGACGCAATGACCCATCTTGTCTCCCTCTACCCCAAGGTCTTTTTCTGTGTTGACATCTACTATAGTATAGCCGTTGTCGAATTTGTATACAATCTGCTTGTTTTCGTAGTCTCCGGTGGGATCCTCTTTGAACTTTAAATTGTCGTGCCACTGAACCGCTAAATCATACATGCCATTCAGGGACTTTTCCCAGAGATCTTCAGGAAATTCGTCAGACCCATTTAGATAATCTGAGATATATCTAATATCATTGTTGTGTATTCGTAGTTCTTCAGGATCGTCCACTGAACTAAGGTTGTTCATAGTTTCAGTTTCATGAGTATAGACTGCATTACCAAGCCATTTTGCAAAACGCTTTCTACCGTCTCTTGGAAAATGATTATCGGGCAGGGACTCCAACCAACTAACCAGGCCTTGCGGGAAAATTGGATTTGCATATTCGGGATCTGCTTCCATACCTTGCAAACGAGCAAAGTATTCCCTTGGTTGCTCTTCGGGACCTTGGGGCACCTCTTTTTGCATTGCTTTTATGTTGAGGCCTCTCAAGACTTTGGCATCTTGTTGTGCTTCTTGGATAAATTGCTTCCACTTGCTATGAAAATTTGACATAGATAAAACCTTTTATTATAAATAGTCAAGTGGAAGCTAAGGCGGTTGTTTTATTGAATATCGATAGAGACTGGCTTAACGTCTGGTCGTTGAGGTACTCGAACTGTCAATAAACCGTCATTGAACGCCGCCTTCGCATTTGAAAGGTCTAGATTATCATCATAATTTACATATGTTCTTGTAAAATTACGGCGAGCAATCCTTTGGCGCTTTGAGTTTTCCTCGTTAGCTTTGCCAGTGATAGTGATCGACCTCTTATCAGGCTGTATATCAATAGCTAATTCTTTCTTCTTGAAACCAGCTAAAGCAAACTCCAACACTGTTGAGCCATCGTCGTCTCGATAAATGTCGGCAACGGGATAGCCCTGTGTAGATGCCTTGAGGTGGGTGGGGAAGTCATTGAAAAAATTATCAAAGACCTCGTTAATAACTTTGTGCCCTAATAAACCTGGGCGGTAGGTAGTAATTGCATTCATGTTTTGTGTCCTCCTTAATAAGCAAGTTACTTATAATCAAATCCCTTACGGCAATTTGGTTACTTATATAATATAAACACTATTTATTATGTTGTCAAGAGCTAGGAGAAAAAAATGAGTCATAAATTATTGTTTGAAAGCTGGAGAAAATACCTCACAGAACAAGCTTTAAATTTTCCTGATGAAGACGAAGAAGAATTTGATATTTACAAGCTTTTAAATATCGACTCTATAACCGGTGAAGAATTTGTGGATGATGTTGGAAAAAACTCAAAAGAACCTGTAGATAATGAATTTGATATCAACAATGCTCCATTTAAGAAGTTTAACAGAACTCCAAGAAAAAAAGAAGATATAACTGCGCTGTTAATACATGAGTCCGATGGAAAAGGTCCAATTGAAAGACTGGTTCAAGGCCTAAATGGTCGCGAAGGCGGGCTAAGTGTCAATCATGCTGTTACATTAGAAGGAGAAGTGCATGAATTGATTCCCGGAGAGTATGAAACATATCACGCTCCAGGGTGGAACAGGGTCTCCATTGGTATTGAGGTACACCACCATCTGGGTACAAAAAAGTTCGAAGGACAGAAGCCGATTTCGGGACCATGGACCCTTGGTAAGCCATATTATATGCCAACTGTAGAACAGCTAGAGGCAACATATCAACTTTGCCTTCAGCTTTGTCGAGAGTATGGTATCCCCCTACGTGTGTCGAATGTTTTAGACGACAAATTTGATATGGAAATGCCGTACGAAGTTTTAAAAGGAGAATTTTTAAGATACCCAAAGAATCATGAGAAAGCCGGACAGGTCAGGACATATCAAAAAGGATCCTTAAAGGGCAAAAAGATCCCTAAAACTAAGGCCCTTCCAAAACTTAAAGTTGGAGTTAACAAAGGAATCGTTGCTCATGGGGCATGCCAAGGGAATCGTTCTGATGGCCTGGTTCCGTCTTATTATATGGCCTTAAGACTAAGGGGCCTTGCGCCGGATGATGCACTCAAGAAAGCAGAAAAAGATTTTAATAAAAACAAAAAAACAATTAGACACAGAAAAGATAGCCAGATATCGCTACCTGCTTTGAAGATGGGGCCCGGCTATGAAGATGTCACTAATCAATTATTTCATGATCCAAGAGTTTCTGATTTTATCGACGAATAATTTTACCAGACTAGTTGTATTATAATAATTGTAATTGCTAATGACAAACATATCATAGTTTTTGCGGTAAACATTGTCTCGCCCAACAAGAACCAAGTCAAAACAGGGAAAATTATTAACCCAGTAGATGAACCAATAAACCTTGCTGTCCAAACTGATCCGGTTGCCTCAACAATCATTCTCCATGCGTACCAAAAAGCAATTGAAGTGGGGACTCCAATGAGAAATGCTGCAACTATTGGCTTATCTTTCCACCATTCTGATGTGTACTGAGCATTTAGCTGGAACCACCCCATTGTTTGCCCTATAAAGAAGAGTAATATTCCTAAATACAGAGACATTAATTATTCCACAAATATATATTTCCAAAGCTAGAACGAGAAGCAGCCTCAACTGACTTTGCCATAGTTAACACAGACAAATATTCTTCTTGAGAAAGTTCTATTGCTTCTTTTTCAGAGAAAGTTTCAAAATAATTTTCGAACACAATTTTCAACGTACTGGCATGAGAAGAATATTCTAACAGCAACGCCCTTTCGGGATCGCTTATTGAAATTTTGTTTTGAAAAATATCTTCTAGGCAAGAGTTGAGTTTGTAATATATTGGCATCATAGAGTGATATATTATTTTTAAGACTTCTATCTTAATTTTTACAGGATCTTCGTTCATTTGAAATGATCCAACAAATTACTATATCCCCCAATTTTTTTTATTAAGCCAGTCTCATTGTTATTAGAAATTATGATTGGGACAGTTTTTTGATTGTAAAAATTTTTATATTCCTCTAATATCGGCCGCTGGGATTCATAATCTAAAAATACACTCTCGATTCCCTTACATTTTAAGAAATCTATTGCCATGGTACAAAAAGGACAACTAGATCGTCCTATAATTATATATCTTTCATCAACCATTTAGGAGAACTCTCTTTGAAGTTTCATTGAAGCTGGAAAAAAGTTCTTCTGAAGTGCCGATGGCAATAATCTCATCTACTTTTCCAGCAGTTAAAACTTTTAATAGGGAGAAGTTCTCTCCTGTTCCCATGTGAGCTTGTTCTGCTAATAAAAAGTCTTTGACTTGGTTATAGTCAGAAATACTGACAATATGATTGACATTCACATACATCTTATCAATGGACACTTTTCTAGTGTACCCATCATTTGATATATTTAATTTTTTAATTTCTACTAACATTAGCTTCCTACTGATTTCAAGATAAATGCGCCAACGAGACCGACAACTGTAGTGAAGAGTGTCCATATCATTCTTGATGAAGTTTGCTTCCAGGATTCTAACTCTCTTAGGCGCGCATAGAGTCCTTGGTCTGGGTTATAAACTGCTTCTTTTATTTTTGCTACATCTTCTGACATTTCCTCTTGTTTCCCACTCATCACATCCATGCCGTTGCATATTCTATCTAATTTTGATTGTATTTCTACATTTAAGTCTTGTTGATTTACCATATCTAGCACCTCCACAACTTAAATAGTTTCTAGTTGTGAACGATGCTGTGGTTTGTCAACAAAAGTGTTCCAGATACTGACACGGCGTTTTTAATTGCACAACGAGTTACCTTCGCTGGGTCTAGAATTCCAGTCTCCTTAAAGTTGACCTTTTTCCCTGTAAGGAAGTTGATACCCTCCCACTCGGATGCTGATTCTGCCGTTAAAATTGCTACATCTGGGTTGATCCCAGAGTTTTTTGCCATAATCCTAAAGGGGGACTCAAGAGCAGCGCGGAAGATTGGTAACGCGGAAGATTGAGCTTCTGTTGGAAAATTTGGAGCAATAAAATTTGCAGCCTTCAAGAGTGTCATTCCACCACCGGGGATAACCCCTTCTTGTTGAGCTGAGCGGACTGCCTCTAAAGCATCTTCAATCCTGTGCTTCTTCTCAATCAATTCTACTTCAGAAGAAGCGCCAACACGGATGATAGCAACGCCAGAAGAGAGACGAGTAACACGATCTTGGAGTCGTCCGGCCACATGAAGGTCTTCCGTTTCCCTAATTTCTTCTTTGAGTTTCTCAATTGTTTCATCGATTTTTTCACAAGGACCTTCACCATCGACAACAGTGGTAGTGTTCTTGGTGATTTCTATGGTTGCAGCTTTCCCAAAATCATTTAAAGTAGTCTCAGTTAAATTGTGGCCTAATGATTTTTGAAAAAATTTAGCGCCCGTTGAAAGTGCGAGGTCATTCATAATTGCCCTTCTCTCCTCTCCGTACCTGGGGGCTTTGATAGCTGCGACCTTCATTGATCCTCGTACAGTATTCATAATTAGTGCGGCTAATGCTTGACCTTCCACTTCTTCAGCAACTATCACAAAGGGCCGGCCCTCACGAGCAGCAATTTCAAGGGCAGGTAGAATTTGATTAACTTGATCAATCTTGAAGTCTGTAACCAAAAACATCGGGTTCTCGAATTTACAAACGGCGCGCCGATCGTCGTTTACGAATGCTGTGGCGGCATACCCACTGTCGAACCTGAAACCCTCGACGAGGTCTAAACTAGTTTCAAGTGATCTTGCTTCTTGGATGGTAACCGTACCGTTCTTGCCAACCTTGTCTACCGCAGTGGCAACTAAATCTCCAATTACTTGATCATTGTTTGCCGAGATTCTGGCAATATGCTTTACGTCGTCTGCGGAAGAGATAGGCTGAGAACACTGCGATATAAAATCAAAACATTTTTCAAGACAAAGGTCTAACCCTCTCTTAATCTCTATAGGAGATGTACCAGATGAAATAAACTTATTTGCTTGTCTTAAAATTTCTCTTGCTAAGACTGTGGAAGTTGTAGTTCCATCGCCCGCCTCGGTATTTGTCATTGCTGATACCTGTTTTACAACCTCAGCGCCGGCATTGATATGAGGGTCCTCAAAATTTATATTTTGAGCTACCGTGACGCCGTCTTTAGTGACGAATGGGCGCTTGTCCTTTTGGTGAATCAAGACATTTTGACCTTTAGGTCCAAGTGTAGCTGCTACGTAATCCGCAAGAGTGTTTACGCCTTCTAGAACCTTGTTGCGGAGGCCAGGTCCATGGCTAAGTTGTGTTGTCATTATATCTCACTTTCAATTGTTACTTATATTATAATGATTTTTTTAGAAAAGTCAAGTATTATTTTGAATATGGGTCGATGTCTACAATGGTCTTTACTCGGGTGTCTGTCACATCTAGGGTATCACTACCATCTCTAGCTTTTATGATTGCTCGGATATCTGATATTGCGCTAGAAAACTTTGCATCAAGAGTGTCATCTAAAGCCTCTTGTTCTGCTCTCCCTTTCTGTCTAAAAGCCTCGATCGCTGCCATAAAAGCTTCATGAGTTTTCTCCAACCAATCGTCCACATAAGGGTCATCTTCTGACATCATTAAATCTTTATCGGAGTCAAGGATAGCCAACAAATCATCAATCGCCCCAACATCAATCTCTCCAGTACTTGGATCGAAAATTGTTCCAGGCTTGGGGTAGATGCTTATCTGTCTCCTGTTTTTCAGAGGAGCACCGCGTAGGGCAGGCTCGGCGCCGCCGGAGTGAGTACCATAAACTGAAGGATCTACAGGACTGAGGCCGTCAGCGGGAAAGTCGTTTTTTGCTTCCTTAAATTTTCTCCAACTTTCCATTATTAATTTCATATCTTTCACTTGTCAATTCCCTTTGTTGATTTAAGTTCCATTGTCTTTGATATCACATTAGAAGAAGCAGTGATTGCTTCGTTGGCTTTTTCATCTTCTTGCATTCCGCCGGCTACGTACCCGTAGGTATTATCCTGTATTGACTTGACACTAAGGAAAATATCGAATATTGCGTTGTTTAATACAGAGGTCATCCTATTTAACATGTTTTGGGTGTTTCTTGCGCCGACTTCGATAACACCAAAGACGACACTAGATTGTCCCTCTGGCAAGACTGGGGTGTTTCGATCCACAAGCCTATCCAAACTCTCCACAGCGTTTTGAACTAGGTTGAACTGCTTTCTATTGAGATAGCCGAAAGAATTCTGCAAGGCAATCTTTTGTTTTTCTGGGTCGTTAGCCAACTTATTGTAAACTTCTAATGACCTTTCAAGAGTCACGCCGTCATAGGCGTTTGCAAGAATCGCGTCGCGCTCCTTGTTCAACTCTGATATGTTATAGCGTGCAAGGATCCGGTTGTTAGCAGTACCGTAAGATTTGGCAACCAAGGTCACATCTGCGTTGAATGCCTTTTGAGAGGCTCCTTCTGCTGGCCTTAAGTCTTCGGGCATATTTGCTGCCACCATTTTCAATAAAGATTGATATTTTTCAACGTTTTCAGTCTTTCCTCTATTGCTAGATGGTATGGGAGATTGCCCTCGAATGACTGTTGGGGTCACAAACTTTGTTCCTGTTTCGTCATAGTCAACCACATCTATAGGAATAAAAGGCGCATCGTTTTTAGACCAGCCAATTAATTCTATAAAATATTCTATTTGTTCATCTGTAAATCTTTCCCCAAGGATACCTCTCATTTCTTCAATAAACTCGTTTTCAAGTTCTTGAGTGGATGGCAAGTTTATACCTGGAAGACCTGCTCTGTAATCAATGTCCTCTTCTCCCGATTCAACTCTTCGAATAAACTCAGCAGCAAGTAGAGCATTATTTTTTGACTTTTTTGAAGAGATCGCCATACAATTCATCACATTCTGTAGTGTAAAGTCAAATCTCATAAATTTAATTGTACCATTTATATCAAGGCCGGCCTTCTTGTCATCTTTAAACTTTTTAGTACATGCAATGTATCTCATCATCGGCGCGTCGTATTGCGGAGAAACAAGATCGTTCACAAGATCGGTAAAACTGCCACCAACGTGAAGATGTCCTTCTCCATATAGCTTGAGACTTATTGGTACATCTTTCCCCTCAGACCTGCTCACGAAGTCTGCAATAGTACCTTTGTTTG
>NHHF01000056.1 GCA_002171155.1 Betaproteobacteria bacterium TMED156 | reverse complement strand
ATTTTGTAATTTAATATTAAATTAGCTATTACGCACTAACTTCAATTGTGTTACTGAACGATGGGTTAGCAACTTGTACAAAAGAGGCGTTGTCCGCTCTCAATGTAGTAATTGTACTAGTTAATGTACCGTCAACCGAGTCAGCACCAGTCCAACCAGCGCCTTCATTTGGAGCGTTACCTAAACCGCCACCAGTGTAGTTACCAGTTTGTGCCGCGTGGTCATCGTTGAATCCCGCTTTGAATGTTACTACAGTTGCAGAACCATATGCCGCATTTGCTTTTGCTTGGATAGTCCAATCATTAGCTGAATATGAACTTGTTCCTGTTGCTGTAAAAATTTGTTGGTATGATGTTGTTAAGTCATCAAAACCCACTGCCGCCGCTGTACCACCTGAACCTGTGTAAGTAGTTGCACCTTCGGCAAATTTTACTGTGCCTGCGTTTGATAGTAAGTTAGTCCAGTCAGTGTTTTGATCTGTTGAAGAACCACCTGAACGTGATCCAGCAAATCTAACTTCACCACCTGAATTAAAAAAGTGTCTTGCCGCGTTAGCTGATGCAAACGTAACAGTAAATTCGTGATATACAGAAGCTGTCCATGATGAAGTTCTTGTTGAAGTTACACCAGTGTCAGTTGCCATATTCGATGCATCTGCTGTTAGTTTGTTATTCGTGATTAATGTGATATCTGCCTCTAAGTTTGATAACGGAAGAATGTTACCACCTTGTGATACCGTATTTGACGCATTTGTCAAAGTTGTACCTTGGTGATTAGCACCTTTCTGTAAACCTGAAAGTAAGCTGTTCCATTGTGCCGCTGTGATAGTGTCACCTGCTGAGATTGTCGCGATCTCACTCAACCCGTAACCACTGTCTGCAGAGCCAGTACCAATAATTGTGTTAATATTGCCTGCGAACGTATTATACGTACTCGCTTCAATTGTATCACCTTGTTGGTATGCCATAATTATTTCTCTCCTATTGCAATAGTATTATTCATAGCCATGTTTAAAGTCTTGCTATAGAGACTTTTCTTGTTTGCTAAAGTACAAACAAAACTTGTAAGTGCTGTATTTTGAATTTCTGTTTTTATTTTTGTTATTAACATTTTTCTTATCCGTATACAGCCAATTTGTTAAATGTTCTCCACTCAGTACCATTGTACATTAACGATATTTGTTGTCCTGCTTGGTTAAGTGTCAAGTTTGAACCCGAACCGTTTATCGTTGCACTGTTTGGGTTAATGACACAAGCATTTGACCCCCACTGATGATGTGAGTCAACAAGAGTTACAATTGTACCTGTGCTTAAACTTCCTGTTGCAGGAAGTGTGATTGTTATCTGTCCTGATGTTGTGTTAACACCAACCTGTGCACCTGCTGATGCTGTTGTATCAGTTGCGACTACACTAAACGTTGTACCAGATGCTGTAATTTGAGCCGCTGTTTGTCCGTTCAATGTGTCTGCGTCAACACCTTCTGAAATTAAATTATCTTTAACATTAACACCGTGTATCAATGTACCTTGTGTTGATGTTGTTGATGATGAAACTGTAATGTTTGCTGTAAAGCCATCGTATATTGCTTGTTCAACTGAACCAGCACTTGATGGATTAGCAAAACTAAAATGTGATGGTGACCAAACTTGGATTACGTCTTTTGTTGTACCGTCACCTGCTGTTAATACTTGAGCAACTACTTCGATTGAACTTGCCGCACTGTAACCATTTTTGTTTGCTGTGTCGTCATCTACTTGAGTTGCTGTTAATGAAATAACTTTCATTTCAGCTTTTTCTGATGCTCTTGAAAATTGTTTCCAACCACTTACTGTACCATCTGAGTTTACATTTAACTGATTAGTTGTTGTGTTATACCATAACGCACCTTGTGTATTAGTGTGTGATGATGCACCAACTTGAACATTTAATGCGTGCCAGTTTGTTGATGAATTATAAACTTTGATTGATTGATTTGTTGTATCCCAATATAGCTGACCTTCTAATGGTGCTGATGGTGGTGTAGTATTAGCATGATTTTCTAAAATTTTGATAAAGTCTTCAGCAATAATTTCGCCATAACCAGTAAAGTTTTTACCAATTAGTGTTATACCACCTACTGCGGCAGTAGTACCATTATTAACTGTTGAAACAACTGTATTTCTAGTGTTGTTTACTGTATATGACATTTTATTGCTCTCCTTTAAATAGGTATATATAGTACCTACATTATATTTATAATTTTACTACCATTTGGGTACAAAAACAAGTAAATTATTGTAGCTGTACTCTAATAGTATATACTATCTCAATAACCCTGTTTAAACTCTTTTGAACAGGATGAAAAATAACATGTGTTAATAAGTATTCTTGACTTATACCACCTGAGTTATATGCGTATATTCCTAACTCATCAAATATAAAATCTGTTGATGAATCTGATGTTGCTGTGTCTGATGTTGTTTGAGTCGATGGCTCACCAAAATCTAATGTACAAGTTATTTGTAAATCAGTGTATGAGCTTGAACTAGTAACAATACTAACATTATTTTTACTATCTGTACTTGCACTTTGCCCAATTAATTTTTCGTAAGTCTTATTGTACAATCCTGCAGAGTCATCTCTAATAGTACCAGTGTTAGTAGTTTTGTAATTAATTTCTCCAGTGTTTAATACATCTGAACCACCATTACCAAAAGCCATGTGGTATATACCGTTGTTTTCCGTCTGCCAATACGATAGTGCATTTGCTATGACAAAAGCCATATTTCCAAAATGAATTGCGTTACGTTTGTTTACTAATTCTTCACCAGTTTCAGCATCACGAATTAATAGATGTCCTTGCATTTTTACACGGGCACCTTCGTCAACGTGCTTTTCATTTTCTTGATCTTTTTGCTTATCTTTGTCCATTTTATTTTCCATATTAACTTATATTATATTTAGCATCTATATTATGTATGCATATATTTATTTCAACTGTATTTTAACTATATTCTAGCTAATTGTCAACACATTAGGCGAATTCCATGGAAAGTATAAAAATCTGTTTGGACCACCCTGTGTGCTGGTGTTATCAGAGTAATCAGTTCCAGTATTATCACCCATATCCATTACTGCTTGTGAATTGTTTATTAAAAAATTTTTACATTCTGCCGCCGTTGCTTGTGGATTTACTTGTAAAAACAAAGTAAGTGCTCCAGTAACATTTGGACTTGCCATACTTGTTCCTGATATTTTAGCAATTTTATAACTTGCATTTCCTGGGTATGTAGAGTTATATCCAGAATATCCTGTTGTATTTGTTGCCGCCATTATATGTGTTCCTGGAGCAAAACAATCAATTCTTGGACCTTTCTCACTTGAACTTGACACATTCTCTTCAGTAGTGCCTGTTGCTGATGAATGAACGTTGCCAACTACAATTGCATCATTGCTGTGTGGACTTCCTGGTCTGTGATAATAAATGGGATTTCCAGCTGACACTTGACCACCGGCCCATGATGATGAGCATGTATAATAATTATTATAATCTAGTCCACCAGATACATCTTGTTTGTGATAATAATTGCCTGCGGCCTTAACATATATAACACCAGCATCTGTTAAATCTTCACAAGCGGCATCGATTGCTGTTACACCGTATATATTATGAGTTCCAGTTTTATTTCCATATGAAGTACTTAAACTCGTACCTTGATTTACACCGCGATAGTTTACTTCAGTTACTGAGCCACCTTGAGAACTATAACCTGGATAGTACCATCTGTATCCCCAACTTGCATTTACAATAGTTGGTTTTTTATATCCTGTACTTGTAGTTGGTTTAAGATTGTGCCAAAGTCTGATTAAATCAAATTCATCTCCATCAGCTATACCTCCACTTGAATCAAAACGAATACTATATATGGATGCATTTTTGGCCCAACCATATAATTTCCCTGCCACAGTACTTCCAACGTGTGTGCCATGATTACCAACATCACCATAGTGATTTGAATTCATACTACCACTTTGACCTGCGGCAGTATACCAATTGTGTTCTATAAATCTTGTGTTTCCATCTTTGTCATTGAAATCCGGATGACCGCTCATTACACCATTGTCTTGAATTACTACATCAACACCAGTGCCATCTAAATTATAATTAAAATCTCCACCTGGACTAGATTCAATAACTGCTTGGGTACATCTTCTCAATGCCCAATTAATATGTGTTGAAGTGATCGAACTATTTCTCGTAAACACACCTGTTTGTGTTGCAAATAATTGTTTTGCATCTTGTGGTGGCAAAATATCTATCCCCATTACTCTTGAATCTATTTTTAAACGTTCTATCTCATCATCTGATAAAACATACTCAGTCGTTCTATTGCTTAATGGTTTTCTATTTGATACATCGACAGTTCTGTCAGGAACAATGTTCGAGTCAACATTAGAATCAGTTGTGGTATCACGTTCTAATTGATCCCAAAACTCTTCGTAGTCAACACCCTTGTTTAATGTTACTAAAACTTTTTTCATTAGTGTAAATCAACCCAAGTAGAACCAGTATACCCTTGAAACTTTGATGTAGTTGTGTTAAAGATCATATCGCCGGCTTGTGGTGATGAAATAGCATCTCTTTGAGTAGTAGTTGTTTGTCCTAATCTAAATGGACCACCACTTACTCTGGCTCTATTTGTCACTGTAAACACAAGATCAGTTCCACTAAAGTTTACTGTACCTGAACCGTTTACTGTAAGATTAGTTGTTGTTAAACCTGCAAAGGTTGGTGAATCTGTTGTATTTAAATTTTGATCAAAACTACTACCACCACCGTTGATTGTAATAGTTTTTGTTGCACCTGTACCAGATGCTGTAACACCTGCACCAACAAAGTTTAATGTCGTTGCCGCTGTTGATAATGCTGAACCTTCATCTTGTACTGTTAGTGAGCTACCACCTGACTGTGCTACCCAATCATAATCTGTACCTGTCCAACTTAAAACTTGTCCATTAGTTGCTGTACTAGTGTTTAAATGTGTGTCAACATCTGAATTACTATATCCAGCATTAGACACCCAAGCATAATCAGAACCGTTCCAACTTAATACATATCCCGAAGTTGGGTTTGATTGGTTTAGGTGTACGTTAATTGAAGCATTAAGATCTGTTATTCCGTAACCACCTATAGTAGTTGGCTTACCTGTTAGTGAAGCAAATGATTGTGCTGGTACTGATGTTAAGTAACCTGATGAAGCATGATTGCCCCATGCGTATGCATCATCCCAATTTGTATTGTTGTAACCTGATGGTGTTGCTGAATCTACTTTCCATTTGAATGAAGTAGTGCCATGGTCGTAATATAAAATTTTTCCATTATCACTTGCTGAAACTGTATCAACATTTCCAAGAGCAGTTAAACTTGCCGCTGATATCCTAGCATCAGCTCTAGCATTTGTGAAATATAAATTTGATCCTTCTGTTAAATTAGCTGTTGTTTTACTTGCTAATCTTGTGTCAAATCTTGCATCAGTATAATAAAGGTTAGTGCTACCTTCTGCAATTTCATCTGTGTTATCTTTTGTTGTTATTGCCGCATTAACAAATGATTGTGTTGCATATGAATTTGTTGTTAAGTATGTTCCTACTCTTGCATCTGTATAAAATAAATTTGTTGATCCTTCTACAAAATTATCTGTCGACGGTTGAACAAATTCAATTCCACTTTCAGCTGAATTAACTCTTAGATACTGCCCGCCTTCTCCTACGTATGTTCCTGGTGCGTCAGTTAAACCTAATAGTGTTGTTACACCTGAACCAACTTGTATTCCTCCTGTTGTAACTGTACCTGGTTGCCATTCACTTGCACTTGCATTATAAACAAGTACTTGTCCGTTTGTTGCTTGAGTTGGATTAACATTTGATAGTGATTCTATTTGTGTCGTTGTTACTCCTGTTGCTCCAGAAATAACTGTACCGTCAGTAAGAGTTCCATAGTTTGTTACTGGAAGTATAGAATCACGCAACATAGTATTAAATTCAAATTTACCACTAGTGTTATTATAACGTAAAACTTTTCCATCATCACCAGCACTGACATTAACAACGTCAGTAAGTGAAGTCATGCTCATCGTACTAATTTTAGTTGCTACTCTGGCATCTGTATAAAATAAATTTGTCGAACCTTCTGTTAGGTTGTCTGTAGTTTTTCCTGCTAAACTATTATCGAATCTTGCTTGGGTATAAAATAAATTTGTTGAACCTTCTATTACATTATCTGAATTAATTGATTTTAATTCTACTTTTGCATTTGCATTATTCCAATATAAAACTTTTCCAGCATTGCCACTTATCCATAAACTTTGATCAAACGTATCTCTAAACGTTTTGTAATCAGAGAAATTGGCATCTAATTCATTGTAAGTTAATGCTGATCCTTTGTCTTGTCTTAATGTTACTGCCATATTATAACCCTATACTAAATTTACCCATGCACTATTTTCATATGCTTGAAGTTTGTTATCTGTTGTGTTGTAAATAATTTCTCCATTAGCAACACTTGATAATGCATCTCTAGCCGTTGTTGTATAGCTTGGTACTGTGATTCTTGCAACACCGTCAACTCTTGCATCAGCTCTTGCATTTGTGAAATATAAATTCGATGGATCTTCAGTTAAATTAGCTGTAGTTTTACCAGCTAATAATGTATCAAATTGTGATGAAAAATTACTAATATCAGATGCTGATAAAGTTTTTACTCTTACAGTATTAGCAGAATTATCCCAATATAATACTTTTCCGTCATTGGCTACTGAATAATCAACAGTGTTATATAATGCTTTAAATGTTTCGTAGTCAGTAAAATTGCCATCTAACTCTGTATGAGTTAATGCTGATCCTTTAACTAATCTTTTTGTAATTGCCATTTTTCTCTACCCTATTCCTTAATATTTATCATTATACATAGTCTGTATCTACATACGTATCATCTACGTAATCAATTAAATTTTCATTATTTGTCAAATAATTTGCTTGAGCTGTACTACTTTGTAGCATTGATACTCCTACACTGTTCCAAAAACCTCTGTTATTACCATTTGGTATAACTTTTGTACCACTATAAACGTCAACAGCATCAGCATGTGATTGTATAGTTGTGCCATGTGTTCCACGTACAACATCAGTTAAGACGTTACCAGTGATTCTACCATATTCAATTCTTTCAGTACCAATCCATATAACACCTGGTTTGTTTGTTACATTGTCATCAACTTCGCTTGATATTTGTTTTGGTTGAGGTATTTTTGTAGCGTCAGCAACTGTAATATTATTTGAACTTTCAGTTATTGCACCATTAAGTGTAGTATGATCATTAGTTGAACTTGTACCACCGTCATCGATAAATTTATCTCTCAAATATTCAACTCTACCATATGGTGAATAATGTATTTTAAATTGTGAGTAATCACCTGTTCCTACATACGGATCTGCGTCAGTACCACTTCCTGATGTTCCATCATGTGTTTTCACCGTGATCATCAATGACTCTCTCGGTGTTATTGGTAATAATTCTTCTGGATACGGATCACGATCTGGTCTAGCAAATCCCGCCGAATCAAGTTGAGATTTAACAAGTATCCATTTTTGAGCATCGTAATCTGATTTAAATGTCGACGATGAAGTATGATCAATATTTGTATAATAAATTCTATCATTGATTAAGTCCCAACGTGATTGTTGTAATGTTGTTTCACTTGTTAAATTTTTATGTGTTACATTTGCAACATAAACTTTATTGTTGTCTTTAACAATGTCTCCAATAGTATAACTTGTTGAAGCCGACCATGATGAAATATGTGTTAAGTCGTCATTTCTTACAAAGGTATTTGCAGTATAACTAACGCCAGATTCCCAATGATTAGACATTTTAACAAATTTTGATTCATACCAATTTTGTGTTGCGTCTGGATCGTAACCAATTGTTGGATTTGTAGATAATGCATCCATATCCCAATCTAAACTATCCCAAGCAAAGTTTGTTAATTGTTGACCAATTCTGTCTCTGTTTACTTTAAATCCAATTGGCTGAACATCTAAATCTTTATAGTATCCAATTTTTTCAGATAGTGTAGTTACAAAAGAACTAACTGAATCTGCATTAGCTGTATCAACATTTGCTAGTTCAGATGCATAAAAATATTTTCCTAATCTATCAACATGAGTTGCAGTTGGTGATACAGATTTAAGCTGATTAATTTTTGCAACATCAGTTGCTTCTGTTGTTGGTTCAAAGTTAGTATGTTGCCATTTACCAGATTGTACGTCAGTAATGAAGTTACCAGATGTGTGTGCCTGTGTGGCTTGCCAAAAACCTCCATTGTATTTTACATTTGTACCAACAGCATAACTCTGTGATGTTGTCCAAGCACTAATTACATTTGTTGAAGGTGAAACCAATGTTATCGAAGTACTTACTCTATCAAATGCCATTTTAGTTTTGACTTTTGGTGTTGGATTAGTTGTACCAGTACCATTTGAATTAATAACATAATCTGCTGTTGTTGTAAAATCACTCATAGCCATATCTGCATTTTCTCTAACTGGAGATTTTTTACTTAAGAAGTTTCTAATTTTTGCACGATATGGTTTTACTTCTTCGATATAAGTTTTAACATCATTGAACGGATCTTTTTCAAAAGATGATTTCTGTGATAGTGCAGTATCTTGTTGTATAACATTTAGGTATGTTGATTTAAATAACCAGTCAACATGTTGTTGTTCACTAATTACATATCTAATTAATGCAAATAATAACTCATTTTGATATTTTAAGTTTTGACTTATTAATACATTATCTTTTAAAGTGTTAATATATGTGCGAAGTTCTGTCGACAACGCACTTGAATCTGCTTCAGTATAAACTGTAGTCTTTAATTTTGCTGTTGCTGTTTGTAAACCAATTCTTACCAATGACAAATTGTTATTATCATATGTTGTGGATGTTCCAGCAAGATAATCAGCATCAGTATATTGCCATAATTCCCATTTTGAATTGTAACCAAAATTAACTTTAACAACATCATCTTGAGACAATGTTGATGTATCTATATTAGTATAGTAATCAACTATACGATCAATAACTGTGTTATCATCAAATGACGTATTGTAGTACCAATTTGTTTTTTCATAATAATTTGATGTTGTTAATGTGTTATCCCAACCTGCATGATTCACATCTAAGTTAATTGACGTTGTAATTCTATTTAAAACTTCAACTAATATTTTTCTTGCATTTTTAGAATTTACAAACCAACTTTGTCTTGGTCTTACTTTACTACCATATCTATCATTTAAAGACAATGTTGTGTCTGGCACAGTGTTTCCGAGAACATCGAAACCAGTAACACTATCTACCATTTTGTTCCAGATTTGATCTGGAATCGGTGCATCTGGATAGTTTTCTTTTAGTAATAACCACTGTGCGTGTTTTGAATTTGTTTTATCTTTTGAATTACGTTTTCTATAGTTTAATTGTAAAACTGTATTTTGTTTAGTAGTAAAATCTAATACATTGGCAACTGAAATTGAATTTTGTGATATTGGTGCAAAATAATTTAGTCCTTGTGTAATTGGTGATGTAATTATATTTGCCACAGACGAAGCATCATTTATTCTTCCTTCATACTCTGGAACTGTGGTTACATTTTTAACCCAGAAATAATATGTAGTTGTTTGCACTGACGTAGATGGATTAGTTTCAACTTTTGTTGCATAATCAGTTGTTGATTTGACTGTTCCTGTTCCACTGTAATTTGTTGGTGTGTCATTTGATTGTACCCATTCATATATGTCAATTGTTGCTGTTGGAAACAATCTTCCCCAATTTGATCTACGATATCTATTATCATGAGATTCATAATCAATATATCTTACCGTTGATAAATCCCACCATACTTGTCCAACATATTCTTCTTGCCATGGTTTACTTTTACTAATTTTTGTCGATTCAGAGTGATAGTTATAAACAGCCGGATCAATCTCTGTTTTGTATTCAATTTCTCTATCAGCCTGTGGTGGTAATATTCCTTTTGCTGGATCATATGGTATTAGAGTTAAATCAATTTTATTATTTCGATCATCATACAACACAGCTTTTTCAAACTGTTTAGTGTCAACTTTGTCTTGTTGTCTACGTTTTGTACTTGCAAAATATTCAGCAGTTGTTTTAGTTGAATCACTGTAGTCAACTCCACTGTGTAAAATCCATTGTGTGTTACCATAACTAGAAAGTGTTAATGCACTAGGCTCGGTTCCACGTATTGAGTTGTAAGTAGATATTATCGAAGCATTTGCTGTAAATCTATATACTCCCCAGTATCCAGTATAATCGTTATCCAACCAAACTAAATCACCTTCCTGCCAAACATTTGGATCACTAAATGCTGATGATAAAAAGTTTGTAAGAGTTGTTGCAGTATCGGTACTTACATGATTATTGTCAGTTGATAATCCTTTGTTTAATCTGATATCTTTCCAATCTAATAATTTTATTCCTGTACTATTAATTTCTGTATTATCAGGTGATGTAACGTATTGTGCTGTACCATCAGTTTTTTCAATTGAATATTGTTTTGATTTGTAGTTCAATGTTAATGATACATTACCTGTTGTTGCCGAAGATACTGAAACATTTGCTCTTACAGTAATATTGGCATTGTCAGTTACTGTCCCGCCTGCTGTAATATTCGATGAAGCAACTGATTGTAAATTTGCAGTTGGCACTGTATACAATGTTGTTGCAGTTGCTCCATCCCATGATTCAACTACTATGGTTGGTGCAGTACCATCCCATGCAGTAGTTACGTTTGCAGTCAGTTCATCTAGGGCATGAACTTTTGTTAAACCTGTATTAAAGTTAACTATAAAATTTGTTTTTGAGTCTTTTACAACAATTCTTCCTGTTGCAGTTGATGTTATACCAGATGCAAATCCTTGGTTGCCTGTTCCTGCAGGAACTGTGATTGCTGTTATTACTCCGGCTGACGTTGTGATGCCTCCTGAAGCAATTGTAAATGCTGTACTGCCGGCTGAGTCAATTACTGTTATTGTAGGTGCTTGATAATTTGTACCTCCACTTGTAATTACAAAATCTAATATTTCACCAAATCTTCCACTAGTTCCTGAACCAGTAAATGTAAATGATGGACTACTATAATCTACGTTAAGTGTTTTAAGTGTGCCAGATTTATCTCTTACACTTATACCTGTTGGTGCCGCTGAGTAATTTGAACCACCAGTATTTAATGTAAGCTGGTTTCCTCCTGTTGCACCTGATAACGCACCTGTAAAAGCTACTGTAGGTGATGTATATCCATTACCTCCAGCTGTAACAGTAACTCCTGTAACCTGTCCTGAAGCATTTATTGTTGATGTTGCTGTTGCACCTGTTCCGTTTGCATCAATAATTTTTACAGCAGGCGCTGAAGAGTAACCGCTACCTGCATTTGAAACTGATATTCCTGTAACAACTCCACCTGCTAAAGTAATTGACGCTTCTGCATCCTGACCATCATTAATTTTGTTGACTGTCATATTTGCACCGGTACCTGTAGTTCCTGAGAATGTAATTACATCATTTTGAGCGAACCCTGAACCACCTGATGAAACTGTTACTGACGCTACTGCTCCGGCAATGTTACCAACTGCCAAAGAAGCACCATTACCAGCCACATTTGCAAAAGGAATAGTAACCGTTGGTGCTGTTTCAGATGTTGGAACTAAAGTTAATTTATGAGTACCCCAAACTGTTGGATCCATTAGTAATGTTCCATCACTTTTATAAGTTTTGTGTAAAACTAAATTACTTGTTGTTGCACCACCTGGTAATCCTGTTCCATTAACAGTTACCTTCATTGCTGTGTTGGCATCACCATTTGAAATAACATTATCAATTTTTACGTTTGTGTCATATAGTTTATAAATATTCCAATCTTTGCCACCAATAGTATCTTTAGCTACCCATGATGTGACTCCAATGTCAACATTTCCTGTTTGTGCTCCGTATAAATTATCCAATGCTGTTGAATCATATGCTTGATATTTTGAGTCATCTAAGTGAACATAACCTGCTGACGGTATTATTGAATCAACTGTGTTTACTGTTGGCCATAAATTTGCCAAAGTTTTTTCACCTGTTGGTTTTTTCAACCAACGTGTTGTATCATCAATATCAATAGTAATAACGTCATCAGTTAAACTATCATAATTTGCTGTTGATATATTATCAGTTGGCAGTATAAATTCAAACATTAATGGATCTGTAATAATATCTTGAGATCTTAATCTTAATTCAATTTGTTGATTAAAGTTTGTTGATCCAAACTCACCAACTTTAAAAGCCCATTCTTCATACGTATCAAATGTTTGATCAGTACTTACAGTTGTTGAACGTAATAATCTATCAATAGCATTTGTAGTACCTTTTTGCTTAATCATTCCTTGATATAACTTAACTTGGTTTGATTCTGATACTCCCAAGTTTGTTAAGTAATCTCTTTTTTGATAACCAATAACGTGCAATGCTGAATCTCTAAAAGTAGAATCTACAGTCGATGCATCGATATCATAGTACCTATTTGTGTCAGCAACTGTTTTTTCAAAGTTGTTAATTAAACTTGTGCCACTTACAATAAATCCATCGGCTTCGAGTTTACCTTTCCATCCTAATGTTTTGACTGTTGATATTTTTACTCTTGGTTGTCTTTGTGCAAGTAAAGTATTGTATATCGTATCATTAAAGATTGTTTTGTTGTTTAATGTTATTGCATGTTCAGTTTCTTTAACGTATAATCTTAAACCATATATACCAATACCTTGTTTATGAGAAACAGTAACCATGTCATTATCTCTCATGACATTCATTTGTTCTGCATCTAATCCAAAACCTTCTTTATTCAATGCACTGTATGATCCATTAACAATATTTGATAAACTTTGAACTATACCTGATGTTGGTTTAAATTTTAAAGTTGATGCTGACGGACTTAATGTTATGTAATCTCCATTTTGCCATTTACCTAAACTCCAAAATAAAAATTCTTTTGCTGAATAATCCCAATCTAAGTTTTCTCCAAGGTCTGAATTATGTTCATCAAATAACCATCCTTGAACTTTTAAATATTCTCCATATCCGACGAGTGCATTATAAACTTCTTGTCTAGTTTTATAAACAGTACCATAATCAATTTGTACAGTTTGACCATAATTAAATTGAGTATATCTTTCTACTTCAGTTCCACCTTGCTGTGGTAGTTTTTTAATCTCTCTCCAATATTTTAAATTTGGTGAAGTATCACTTGACAATGCTTGGTGAGGTATTGTACATTGATAAAATTTTGACTCATGAGTTACAACTTCATCTTTATGATAAGTTAATCCAGCTTGGTAACCTCCTGGACTGATATCTTTACCACCAACACGTATAGTTCTCGATGAACTATTTGCAAGTGGATTATAAATTGTAAAATATGGATTTGTTATATCATAACCATAAATTTTATAACCTTTTGATGTATTCTGTACAATCATTGCACTATATGATGCTTCTTGTATACTACCACCAGTGTATAAATTAACTGATACATCTTCTGGTGGAACAATAATACTAGTGCTTTGACTTGTTGAATCATATGCTTCTGATTCAATTTGTAATTTATTTGAATCAATAAATCCAGCACATCTATACATTAGATTTGATTGAATATTTCTTATTACATTACCAAAGGCTGTGTTAATCGGATTACCTTTACTAATAACATAATCTGATATAAAATTTTGTATACCAGAACGTATGTATCTGGTATTGCTTGAATCTGTTTCTGTGTGTACATAATAATTTGTATTATTAGATCTCTTACCAGTTGACGTGTCAATAGTTTGATTAGTATCACTTTTTGATGATTCAATATTTTGAACGTTCCATAGTTGCTCAACATATAATCCTGGATTAGTTAAGTATAATAATTTTTGTATAACGTATGGATACACCAATGAAGTATAAAATGCGTGTTCGACCGGAGCACCATCACCAAATTTCCAATCAGCTTGTGATACTGACTCTGCTGGCTCTGATGATATTATCCCTATTTGCAATGGACTTAATAAATTAGCATTTGCATCAACAGGAACATAATTTGAAAATCCTGGTTTTTTATAAACATTATTTTCATTTAGATACGATTGGTTAGTATAATTTTCTCGTTCACCTGCTCTAATAATTCCTTGTTCAATATCAGAAATTAGTTGAGTTCTAATTGTTGGGTTTGTCCATGTATAGTACTGATCCCACCAAATTGGTTTTTGTGAAAACCCTAACATTTCCCATGGATGAGTGTGAGGTCTATCAGTACCATAATAGTATCGATATATTCCTCTCCAGTGTCCAGGTAATGATAATCCATCTTGATCGGTCATTGTTGAATAATTTAATACCCTCCAATCAATATTAATTGTCGACGTTCTTCTTCCTGCTAAACTTGTTTGCCCAAGTATGACTTCGTTAACTAAAAATCGGTCAGTAACAGCATTAATATTGATAGTGTTTGTATCAACACTAACTGACGTTACTATACCTCTTGCACCAGATGTTGTACCAAAAATTTCTTCACCTACTTGAAATTTTTGTGTAGCTGAAGTTGGAATATATCCAGATTGTACATAATTTGTTACTACATAATTTGAATTTGGAGAAAGGGTAAGTTCTACTGCATACCCACTATTGTCTTGATAGTTTACTGCATTTTCATTTGCCCATCTAGAAAAAATAGGTCTCATAAGTTTTGTAATTTCATCTTTAGTCCAAGATGTTGAATTAAATTTGTTTGGAATAATTTGATTATATTCAAACAAAGGTAATTTATCTTGTTGAGATATTACGTGATACATCGAGTTATAAATTCTTTTTTCTAATTCAAGCAATGCTGTGTCTCTCATATCATTGTATTTTAAAACTAAAGATCCATCATGACATTGAATAAAGTTT
>NHHF01000055.1 GCA_002171155.1 Betaproteobacteria bacterium TMED156 | reverse complement strand
TTTAACACCACCTCTTTCAGATTGATCAATTATGTTTGATAGTTGACCTAAAACATCTATAACACCTTTTGACTCTTGGTTTGTATCAAAAGCTTTAGCTATTTCACCATTAGGATTATTTTGTAGTTCATCTAGCAATATCTCTAAACCATATTCTTGAGCCATTTGTTTTGCAAGAGCTTCTTTCCTACCTCTTATTAATTTACCTTTAGCATCATAAAAATTACTTAGATATTGATCTTCTGTAACAGAGTTATTTACATTAGGTATTCTTCTAACTATATCATGCCCAGAAGTTCTACCAGCATTGTCAGTACCAACTGCTTCTCTGTCTACTTTTTTACCCTGCCAATCAGAAGTAAAACTACCATCAACTTGCTTTTGTATTGCTTGTGGTATGCCTCTCATTAACCATGTTGTGGTTAAGTTTTCTAGTATAGGTTGTTTAAACTTAATTAAGTTTTTTCTAAGATCATCTCTAGTACCAAGCTCTTTTACAATAGCATCATAAGCTGGTGAGTTACCTATACTGTTTAGTATTTCACCTATAATAGGTGATACTTTTTTATTTAAACTTTTAACATCTGTTAAGCCTGATTTTAAAGTTCTAACTGTTCTTAATATAGAAGCTTTAGTATTTTCTTTAGTTCTAGGGTTTATACCACTATCTTTTATTTTAGTATATTTTTTACCTTCAACAGTTTGTTCTGCTTGTGTCGATGTGTCAGCAATTTGTTTTGTTGAATCATCTATACTAGTAGTTTTTCTTTGACCTTCTTCAAATAAAGCTTTGTTAGCATCTAATCTAGCAAAATTAGTATTAGCAAATATGAACTCAGCAAATGATTTACCAGTGGCTGGATCAAAGTTTATTAACCTGTCTACAATACTCTCTAAAGTTTTTTCAGCTTGTTGAGCACTGCTTGACCTAGAGTTTACATAGTTATATATAGAACCACCTCGTTGTGTTTCTTTATATATAGGATTAAATACTTTAGGATCAAAATATGCTTCTTTTGTTTTAACATCTTCTGAAACTAAACTATTTATTTTATTAACTAAACTAATAGAACTTTTTCTTTCTTCATCTGGTGTAAAATCAGCTAACTTCTTTTTAGCTTGACCTGTTAGTTTACCTTTCTTAATATTAGACTGATAATCTCTAATAAAATCATAAACCTGTCGACCACTTGTAAACTGTGCATTTTTAAGACCAAATCTCGTTCTAAATAAATCTAATATCTTTCTACCCATTTCAACCCAATTAGATTCTTCTAACGCTTGAAAAGGTATTTCGTTTAAACCTATTGCATCAGAGAAAGCTGTAAAGTATTCGTCAGCATCTTTACCGTCAACATCAATACCTCGCTTTCTATATATTTTCATACGGTTTTCTATAGGATCAAGAACGCCTTTGTTTTTTAATATAGCCTTAAACTCTTTAACAATCCTTTTCATTTCAGGATTATTCTTAAACTCAGCTTTTAAAACTTTGTGTAGTAATTCGTGTGAAGCAACAGATACAGCTTGAGTTGCTTGAGCAGCTTGCTTGTTAATATAAATCTTACCATCTTTTTCTAAAAAACCATCAGACATTAAATCAGTAAGATCACTAAAACCAGCTTCTATCATTTGTGCGACGTTATCGAAAACAACTACATTTTCTTCACCAACTACTTTCTTAACAATATCAGTTTCTTTTTTTATAGCTTCTTCAGATGCTGCGTCTGCTATTTCTTGCATCTCTTGTTCAAGCGTTTTTATTTGCTCGTTAAACTTAGCATGAAACTGTTTATCTTTTTTATCTCTTTTTCTTTTTATTTCATCTATCTCTTGACCTTTCATAGCATACTCTATAAAAGAGTTTGGAGACTGTAACATCCAAGCTGGTGTACTATTAGAAGCTTTGCCAACTGCCTCTGCTTGTTTTAAAATATCGTTAGCTTCGCCTTGTGTTATTCTACCTTTTTTAACAGCAAAATCAATTAACTTCTTAGAAGACTTCATGTCTCTTGATAATTGATATAAATTTGCTACTCTAGCGTTTGGATCTTGTTTGAAATTAAATTTAGCAGAACTGGCTCCACCTAATAAACCACCAGCAGCCATAGACAATATACTAGTTGATATAAAATCATCTACACTATAATCTGCTTTTACTAAATCAAAACCAGCTTCTTCATTAACATTTCTATTGACAACAAAAAATTCACCGGCTTGTTGTATGTTTTCTTGTATAACTTCTTTAGAGCCTTCATTTATAAAACCTAATAAAGTTTTTCTATTTGGAAGTATTTGTTTTATTGTACCTCCTATAGATTTTTTAAAAGCTTCTTTTGATCCTGTTTTTTTATACTCATTTATAGCTTTACTTATAAGGTTGTTTTTAGTTAAAACATCATCAACCCAATTTAACATTGGTAGTCTTGGGTTTATTGGACCTGTTAAACCGTATAACACAGCCATTTGTGTTTGAGCTAAGTTAGCTAGTTTTTCTGCTTCAGCATCTGTTAAACCTTGTTTTTTAGCTTCTCTTATAGTATTTTCATAACCAGTAACAGCTCCATAAAACGATTGAAAAGCAGACGCATCCATTATTCTAGCATCAAATGGTAATTTTACACCAGCCGTACCTTTTGTGCTTATGAATCTACCGCTAGATCCTCTTGCTCTAGTTGTTATATTTCCTAAACCACGTAAAGCTCTACTAGCATTTCTACCTTTTATTATAAACTGAGAACCAACTAACCTTGCGGATCCGGCGCCTTTAGTTCCTAGTATTTGAAACAATATATTACCAATAACATGACCACCAGTTGTAGAGTAACCTCTAAAACTAGAGTCTATGTCATCAACACCTACAGTATCAATTAACTTACTTATTGTTTTTAGTTTTTGTTGATCAAGCGTTTTGGTTACATTTATATTATCTGTAGTGTTATATATATTACCCTGTTTATCTTTTAAATAGTTTTTACCATCATAATCAATAGACTTACCACTAACACGCATGTATGTTAAGTTTTTTCTAGCATCAGCGTAATCATCTTCAGCATCTAATAATCTTTTTTGCTCAGCCCTTTCGCTGCCACCTGGCAATATTAAATCATCTAGCCAAGTTATAGTTTCATCTGCAGCTCCTAAAAAACCTGATCCAGCGTCATATACAGTTTCTGCCGCTCCTTTAAAAAAACCACCTACATCTGTTTCTGACTCTCTTTCTAAAGCTAAGCTTTTTTGTTTCTTAACGTTTTCGGCTTCTCTAGCAACTAATAGTGGAAATTGTTCTTTATAATATTTATTATATTCATCAAGATTATATAAGGTTACTTCTCCGTTTGTTTTTAAAAAATCACCATAAGCATCTTCACCATCAGTGTATTTATCTTCATACTTTTTAGGATTAAGTAAGTAGTCTTCATAAAATCTTTTTCTATTAACTTTCTCATGAACATCGTTCATATACATGTCCATGTATCTAGCTAAAGTTCTTTGCCTAGCAACTTCTAAGTCTACAACATCATCTGCTTTGGATCTTGCTGTAGCAGCTATACCAGCAACACCACCGGCGCCTATTGTAAATATATCTCTTATTTGAAGTTTAGGTGTAAAAATACCCTCTTCCATATCTTGCTTAAAATCATCAGCAAGATTACTTCTATTTAAAAAACCTTGAAAACCACCTTGATCAAAACCAATTTCTTCTAGTTTATTTATTTTGTTTAAATCATTATCACCAAAGTATTCATTAACAAAAGAATTATCTTTTTCTTGATTATAATAATTGTTAGATGTAGCGGGATCTAAATTTAAATCATACTCTTTAGACATATCATCAACCTGCTGTGTAAGTGTTCTACTTGGTAAATAATCCTCACCTTTCGCCCACTTTAAATACATATCATAGTCTTTAGGGTCTTCAAATATAGTGACCGGTGGAACCTTATCTTCAAAAGCGCCTATGTTTCTTTTTAACTCAAAATCATAAGTACCATATTTTACTTTTTCAAATCTTTTTACTCTTTCGCTCTCCAACTTATTAACCTCTTCTTGTATTAGATTATACATTTCAGATTCAGGTGGATTTTTATCTAAGTCAACAACTTGTCCAACGTTAACTGGTACAGCATCTGGATTTTCAAGTAAAAACTTTTCTTGTTCATCTCTTGAATATCCGGTTATATCAATTATTCCGTTTTCAGTTTCAAACATACTATTTTATTTTAATTTAGATTGAATTTTATTGTACATTTCTTCAACCTGTTCTCTTGAATATTGAGGATATTTTTTCATTAAAGCTGTTATTTCTTTTTCTTTTCCTGTTTTAGCGGGTGGGTTATTGCCTTGACCTTTGTTAGGTATATATGAGGTATTTGAAATAATTTGACTTCTACTCGGGCTTGAGTAAGGACCATATACTGGACCTAAACCTGCTTTATCATCTTTTGGGTTAGTTTGTTGTTTTTGATTTAGCATTACTTTTGCGCCTGTTGATGGGTCTATGTAATAAGTTTCAACTTGGTTTGTGCCTCTTATACTTTGTGTAAACATTCTACCACCTGTTGGTTCGTGATAACCTATGTATTCAGGT
This sequence comes from Betaproteobacteria bacterium TMED156, assembly GCA_002171155.1. Next base: position 20,814 of record NHHF01000055.1, on the reverse strand, counting down.
GAATTGTATACTTTACTACCAGGGTTATTTAAGTTTGCATTTATTTTATCTTGTTTTACTTTATAACCAGTTTTAGACTGGGCTTCTATAACATTCATGTATCTATTAACAACCACATCTCTAAGTTCTTCAAAACCCATTTGGTTAGCGTTGTAATTTGTTACAGCTTGAGCAACATTTGGGTCGTTTATCATTTTAGTATCACCAACTAAACCATCATGTATAACAGACATTAATGTAGGAACACCACCTTGATCTAGAGCTATGTTTAATTTGTTTCTATAGTTTTGATACATTATATCACCTGGTTTTAAAACAACGCCAGCTTTATAAGCTTTAACACCCATATCCATCATTGATTGAGCAACTTTATAATCTTTAGCTTCATAGCTAGGTAGATCATCTAATTTTACAACTCCGTCATCACCTTGAAAAGCAATATTACCAAACTCATCTATGTTTAAATCATACTCTTCGTTATAAACACCTCTTAGTAAATTAGCGTTCATTTGATTTTCACCATATAAAGATATTGATTGATTTTCTATATCTTCTACAATATTCTTTTTATTAGAACCATATGCTTTCATTTGAGCATCTAATCTTTCAAAAGAAGCTCTTATAGTATTCATCTTACTTACAGTTTGCATGTAACCTTCACTACCTACCTCATATTCGTCTACAACATTAGCGGCATTAACATACTCTTGCTTTTGTGTCATTAAAAATCTAGATATGTTGTTTCTATATTTTTCAGGTATAGCAGCTAAATCAACGTCTTCTGGTAACTGATTTATATATTTGCTTAACTGTCTTTCATACTGTGTTTTTACAGATCCAACAGGATTATTACTACCTCTACCACGCGTAGAGTTGTTATATGACTTATTAAAAGCATTAATAGCGTTTATATAGTTACCATATATTCTAGGGTCTCCTTGAGAATAATCGCCATATATTTGACGATCAAATCGGGCTAAGTTGTTATCTGTAAATCTACTCATTTTATTATTATTTTATAGCACCACCAACAGAACCAGCAATACCACCTATACCACCAGCTATAGCAGCCCTTTGTTGATCCATAGCTGCGTTTGCAGCTCCTAATCTACCTTGCGACATACCCATTAACATATTTGTTTTAGCATTTTGTTGTTGTCTAGACATAATATCACCTTGTCTTTCCTGTTGTTGTATTGCTCCGGCTTCACCTAAAGCAGCTTGTTGATTAGCTTGTTCTTGTCTGCCTATATCAATAGAAGCTTGTTGAGCGGCTTGATTTTGTTGACCAGCCATAGCTTGCGCTAAAGCAGCAATACCAGATCCACCAGCAGCACCTTGCATAGCATCCATAGTATTAGCCATACCTTGAGCTTGTTGAGAAGCGGCAAAATCTGCAGCTTGTGTATTAACTGTTAAATCTTCATACACGTTTTCCATGTTTTGATATGGATTAGATGTATCTCTGTTTTCTAATTGAGTTTTATATGAGTCGTATTCTCTTTGAGCAGCTCTTTGCTCTCTTCTTCTTTTTTTAGAACCAATTAAACCACCAGCCAAACCAGCTACGCCTTTTAATACACCGGGTGCTGCGGCTAGGGCCATTGGACCTAGAAATTTTAATGGTGAATTTTTTTCCATGTTCTATTATTTTATTATTTTATAATTACACATTATTTACTAGATTCAACTATCTCTGTACCAACAGAGTATAACTCAGCTTTTGATGTAGAGTTATTTGTCATTTCAACTTCGTTGTAGTAACCTAATAAACTTGTCATATTTGCTCTATTGTCTTTAGCAAAAAATATAAAGTCGTTTGTAGATGGTAAAACAGTACTATTAGCTAAATCAACTGTTATAGTGTTGTTAACATAACTAACATCTACTATAGGACCGAGCTTTATAACGTTATCAGCAAACTGCACTGTAGATCCATCACCAAATGTTGTTTGGCTAGTATCAGCGTAGTAAGCTATATCTTTTGAATCAGCTTGTACTGCCTCATTTAATGGATTACCGAAGTGTATTACTATATTTGGCATGTTTAATATTTATAGGAATTCTTCATACTCAAGCTGTTCACCGCCGCCACCTTGTGTTGGTGGTGGTCCAGAAGGTGGTGCTAAGTTACCTGTTAGTTGTATTGTTATGTTTACTCTTAAAGTATGTGACGCTGTTAAAGTTGTATACGACCCATTATTTACTTTAAATGTTAATTTGCTGGTACTATTACCAAGCGTTAATGTTCTTTGGTTGCTAGCTGCATTAGCCATTGTTTTACTACCAGTTGAGGTACAAGTCACGGTTGCGTTATTAAATTCAGATGAAGAGTATGCGTCTATAGTACCAGTTATACTTGATGTTGTTAAAGCACTTGCGTTGTAACTAACTGGTAAACCATGCGATGCAGTTATAATTAAATTTTGAACTTCGTAAGTCAAATCTCCACTAGTTACGTTAGGATAATTTATAGTACCTGTAAAGTAAACTAAAGTACCTATACTATTTAAATACTGTTTTATATAGAATCTAGGAACAGCGTGCGCTAAACTAGCTGTTACAGCAGGAGCATTACCACCAGCGGCAACAACTTGAGAGAAGTTGTCTATATTAAAAGTATACTTAGCATCTAAGTTACCATAATTTTGTACATAAAAGTTTTTTCCTGTTATAAGCATCTTTTTTCTGTCTATAGCAGACGAAGGTGTTGTTCCAGTTGAGTTTGATATATAACCTTTATTTGGAAAAACCAAAAGCGTTTGTGAGCTAATGCTAGGGCCAGAACCTCCAAAATCTAGTGGTAAAAACTTACGGCTTCTACCTACTAATACAACAGCGGTTTTAGCTACTGGTATTGTTTTTAGATTAGTAATACCTCTACGGAGTATATTAGCAGAATAATAACTAATAACAAAATAACCTCTTCTACCTAAAATTTTAAATTCTTGATCAGACAATCTTACAAAAGAAGAATTAGTTAAAGCTTCTCTTTCTTGCAACGTTAAGTCTATAACAATTTCGTCTGTGTTCGCACCAACTGTACCTGGCGCGCTAATACCACTAGCAGCACTCGCTGCCAACCCTGATGTTGTGTAGCCTATGGCTCTACCATTACTTACACCTAATTCGTTGGCTTCAGTACTCGCTCCAAGTATTGTTGCTTGTGTAAAATCAACTACCGTTTGAGTTGCTGTGTTACCAACTGTAACATTCACATCACCTTCTTCTAATTCAAAAGGATCAACTATATTTGTCCCTGTTACTGAAGGGCTAGAACCACCTAATAAAAGTGAATCTTGTAATGCTGTGTGTACGCCTCCACTGTCTAAATCTAAACTAAGTACATCGGTACCAGACTCGTCATTCATGTAAAAATCTTTATTACTGTCTATAGATATTTCAAAACCATATTTAGCTGTTGTAGTACCTTTTTCAGAGTTACTAAGACCACCTGGTGGTGAACTCATTGTATTACCTAAATAATCTTTATAAACAACAGTTTGAGTTATTGTAGAGTCTGATGATACAGCGTCTACCTCCCATTTAACATCTTTAAGTCTACCTATATAAAACTGCAAAATATCAACTAAATTACCCGCGTCATCCGTAACGCCATCAGCTAAATAACCCAAAGCGGTATTTTCTACTGTAGTTGTACCTTGTGGAACAATATTAAATTGATAAGAAATACCATCAGTTGTTTCTGCCGGTAGAAATATTGGTACTCTTGATATACCACTACTACCTATTGTAAAAGTATTAGAACCTTGTTTACTTTCTGCATATTGATTTGCAACATCAGCACCTGAGGTTGTCCATATATAATACCTATCTGCACTGTCTGGTGTAAATGTTGATCCAGATAAAGTACCTCTTTCGATCCTAACTTTAAACCGTACGCCTTCATCGCCTAATATAGCTAAAGATCTGTTTAAAGCAACTTTAGGTGCATCTGTTTTATTCATTTGATAACCTCTTATAAGATTAGTAGAAACAGGTATAACCGCGGATGTTGCTGTAATTGATATATTGTCACCTGATCTAGCAACTTGAGGCATTATAATTGAACACGTGTAAACTCTTTGTGTATGAAAACCATCTGAATTAAAAGTATCTACATATGTAAAAATATATTGATCATTTAAATCAACACCTGTGTAAGAGCTGTTAGTAACTTGTATTATAGGTTCTGTTTCAAAAAATCTAGTACTAAGAGTTGGTGCTACAGTTATTGTAGCAAAAACATGTGTTTCGAAAGGGTTTTCAATTAAATTATAATCACCACTTAAACTATTATCATCAACTCTAACGCCAGAAGCTGTAGACGTTACATCTGTTAAAGAGTTACCCGTAAACTCACCATTAACAGTAATTGGTATTAAATCAACTCTAGTAGCTTCACCATCTATATCTATTACTAATGTTTGATCTACAGTTGGTGTAAAACCACTTTGTAAAGCAACAACAACATTAACCTCGTTGTTGACATCATAAGCAGTGCCACTATCTGAAAGTGTTATTGATTGTATAGGCGAAGCTATTGTGGTATTGTTTGTAAAATCACTAGCAGCGACAACGTGTCCAGCAACTGGTTTTATTTCTAAAGTAACAGTGCTAGAACCACCAACAGCTGAACCTTTAGCTAGTAAAACCGATCTTTTATCTATTGTGCAATTTACTAGTGCCATATTAATCGTTATTTTCTTCTACAGTTAATATTATTGAAGCTTGATCTACCTCTTCAGTAAACTGAGTCGGGAAGCCTAAACCTTGTACAGAGAACTCTTTAACATCTAAGTTAGCATCTGTCGTTTCTAAACCTCTAATATTATTAAACCATTTACCTTCTTTTTCTTTAAATCTAGTAATGATACCTTCTTGTAAGTCTGAAGTCATGTCATTAACCCACCAACCGTTAACAGCATTTCTATTGTAAAACTCACTATCACCATCAACTCTTATTGTTATTGTAGCGTTATTGTTACCGCCAACTATTGTTAAAACTTCACCATCTGTATAACCAGATCCTTGGGTGTTAATAGTAACAGCAGTTATAATACCACTACTAACAACTATGTCAACAGTTGCACCTGTACCAGATCCACTATAAGTGGTAGCAACGCCAGTATCACTAACATAACCTGTTCCACCAACAAAAGTTGTTATAGCACCAACACCTGTTTCTTTAAATATTCTAGCTTGACTACCTTCGTAGTTTATTGTTTTAAATGATTTTACAGTGCCTGGCGCTTCGTTGAATATAAACTTAACTTTACTATTATATTGTATTCCATAAAAGTTATTTCTAATTTCATTATTGTGTGACCATAAGTTACCACCATTAAAAGTGTAAAATACGTTATTTAATGATAATCCATTTTCTGCAATATAACTTTTTCTAGTGTTCCAACCATTTAAGTCTTCTTTGAAACTTACAGTGTCACTTAAAGCTACTTGTTTATTATCTTTAAAAGAAACTATATATTCTTTTTTGTTTTCATCAAACATACCAAAAACATTGTCAACGCTCGCTAACTTGTCTCTAAAGAAATCTGTTAAACCATATCTTGATATTGGTTCTAATCCATTTCCTGATAATCTTAATATTACACCCCTATTTTTATCTGCAAAATAAGATCTAAAACCATATATAGCGTATGACTCTGGGTTTTTACTAATACCAAATTCACCAGCATAAGGTGATGTTTGACCTAATACATTGTTACTAGCTACTACGTTTGAACTACCATCAGCATTAAATAAAGCGTCTTTATCTGAGAATACTTTAACAACTTTATCTTCTAAGAAAACATCTAAATCACCTCTTCTAAAACTCATTAATTGTATAGAGCCAAATCTAGGGTTTATTTGTTTAGTTATGTTCTCTGCTTGTATAAATTGATTTAAATTGTTTATACCAGACGTAGAATTAAATATCCCTGAGAATATTATATCACTTTTTTTATTAACCTCTTTATACGGTTCTTCTAGCACAGCCGATGCTTTTACACCTTTACCTATAGTTGGAGCGTTAAAATCATCTCTAATACGATCAGATTCAACACCGTTACCAAAACTATAGCAATTACAATAGTCTAATGTTTGAGCTGTACCATGTGTTGATCCATCATAAGCCTCGCTAGCTTCGTAAAATATATCTAACTCAGCCATTTCTTTTGGTTCTGTCTCCCATATAGCCGGATTGTTACTTTCAAAACCCTCTAATGTATCATCATCTAAGTATTGCTGTAACATTTCTATGTTAGTAGCAGTTGCTTTTGATACGTGGTTGTTGTCCTCTGGAACCCAAACTAAAGGTTTATCTAAACCTAAAGTCCATTTTATAATACGTGAGCTAGCCCATTTACCTTTTTTTCTTTTCTTAAAAGCTACCGTGTGTGTTCTTCTGTAGCCAGTTATTGTATAAGTATTTTCCTCTTTATTTGGATCATCAGTAAACCTAAACTTTGAAAAATTTGTTTGCAACGCTGTAACAAATTGTCTAAAGCGTTTTTCATATTTAGTCTCAAAACTCTCCCATTTTCCAGTCCAAGCTTTTCTATCTTTAGGTCCCCACCAGTGGTAAGCTATTTCTAAATAATCATTACCTGCTTGAGCTCCAAAACCCTGGGTGTTTTTAGCTGTATCGTGGTTATTATAAAAACCTCTATATTTACCACCTCTGTTTAAGTTACCACCAGCATCTCTAGGTCCATATCTATATTTATTTCTACATAAAAACCAACCAGCTGCTCTATCACCAACACCGCTACCACTGCCACTAGCATATGAGCCTTTATTAGTATCTCTCCAAAAACCTTTAGTACCGTTTTGTCCTGCTGGCATAGCGTATATAGGAACTATAGATGTTATCTTATAATCTTCTTCATTTGCTCTACTTAATATAGCATCATCTAACACACCGTCTCTTTGTATCTTTGCAAAAAATCTACCTTGAAATTCTGGTTTTCTTTTTATTGTTTTTTGGAATATTTCAAGAGTTAAAGAAGTATCATCAGAATCATACTCTCCCATAAAATTTATATCATCAGTGTCAAATCTTTCTTCTATGTTAACCCTATAAACTGATGGACTGTTCTCTGGTAAAAACTGTATGTTTGCTATCTCGTAATGCTTTGTTATATTAGCTCCGTTAGATATTCTTAAAGTTAAATCTGATAACTGATGAACAGGTATTGCTTGATCAAAGGTACTACTAGCACTACCACCATCGTTACCACCACCATAAACTTTTCTCCAATCATCTTTACTTATTTCAATAAAAGAACCATCTTCTATTGGATAACCAGTTTGATTAGCAAATATATTACCATCACCAGATCCTATTAAAGCTCTAGTCATTAATCCTTTTGATACTTTTTTCTCTTTTAAAAAGTCTGGTGCTTCATTTTCTATAGCAATAATCTTATATTTAGCGTCTGTATCTACAGGTGTATCATCATCATGTTTCTTCTTTAATATCATGAAAGACTCTTCTGTAATTTTATTTCTTTCAGAAGAAGGAAAAGCTATCCAAACATTTCCATCTTCAGCAGGATAATGCTTGTCCATTGATAAATTATAATATGACTGCGAAGTTTCTTTTATGTAAAACTTATATGAATCAGCCCAAACTGGCATGGGTGATAATATATTAGCCGTTATTACGTTATATTTTTTAGCAGCTTCCTTATCTAATGAAACAGATCCACTAGGGTCTGTAAACACTGGTGTTTCTCTACCAAACTTATCTCTATAAACAACACCAATTTGATAAGTTCTCATTGATTTTATAGACTTGCCGGGTTCTTTAGGTTCAACAACATGGTTAGGATCTTGGGTTATACTAACATTAAAAAGAGTTGTTATCTCACTACCTTCTTTAGACATGTCGTAATTTTCTACATAATTACCAAACATTAATCTATTTCCAGAAACAGCTAAAGCTTTAGCTTTTCTAGGTACATTATCATAAGGTCTTAATATTTGATTAGAAGGTATTACTTTATATATTATTTCAGATGTTATTTCTAACTCTCCTTCATAAACATTTAAAGGCGTGCTATCTATTGATACATTTGCTGAATCATCTGGCGTTGAAGTCATTGCCATTGTGCCACATGTACCAATTACTGTTATTGTTGTTCCAGGAGCAACTGATATGGTTGCGGGTTGTCCAAGAGTATCAGTATAACTAAAATTTATAGCAGAAGATTCATCAGCGTCAACGTTTAATAAAAATGAACACTCGTTAACAATTACTAAATATTCTGGATCTGTAGTTTTTATACTTTTAACTACATATATATTGTTATTAACGCTGTCTTTATATAATATATCTATTTCTTTTACAAAGTCAGGAACATTTTTAGCCCAATCACATATTTGAAGTTTTCTTAAATTGTTAACCATACCTAAGTTATAACCTTTTTTAGGTACATAATCAAACGTGTCAGCTAAGAAAGCTATTTGGCTGAAGGGACTTATTACAGAATACTCACCATCTATATACTTATATCTATACGCAAACCTTGGAAACTTAGTTTCAAATAAAGGTGGATCTTGTATTAACTCTACTTTCCAGTCTAAAATACCTTCTTCAATATCTTCTGATACAACATCAACATTTACTTTAAATTGAGTTGGTTGTGAAGTGTAAGTTTGTAGCACACTTAAAATAGCTTCATCGTCATCACTTTCGTCTAGAGGTGTTAACCTTAGTTTATCTCCAACTTTAAAATTAGCTGTTGTTTGAAAGCTAACAATACCACTAGCCGTATCAACATTACCATCACCATTTTGATCAGTATATAAACCAGTCGGCATTGGATCATACTCTGAAGTATTTTGATCTTGAACTGAAAAACTTTTTTGAGTTAAAACGGTTTCTATTATACCTGTTCTAAAAGACCTAGACATTTTAAGTTGTGGTGGTTTTTTAGGACCTTTCTTAATTACTGTTATTTGATCTTCAATAAAATTACTACCCAAAACCTGCGTATGGTTGTATGAATTATTTGCATAACCTTTCCATGTAGGTATTTTTATCATCTTTGGTTCAGTTTGATTATCTGTCCATATTAAAAAATCATCTAATATTTCAACGCCTGTTATTAAGTTATTTCTATTAAACCTAAGTATATTTAAAGTGTCTACAAGTATAGGTGAAACAGCGTTTGTTGTTTGGTTATATTCTAGTATTAATGACTTACTATTACTAGCAACAAACCAATATACACACTCTGTGTCATCTTTTCTTATTGATCCTACAACAAAAGCATTTAGCCCTAGTTGCGTAGATGTTAAAGCTGAGGAATATGGAATTTTATTTCCAAGTATGTTTTGAAGTGCACCAACGTCGCTACCCTCAGATGTAGATACCTGAACATTTAAAGCGTCTCTATATTGACCATTAGGAACTAATCTTTCATCGAGGTCTTTGTTCATAATTCCCCCGCTGAATGTACGTTTTAATTCTGGCATTAGTGTTTAATTATTTTAGATTTATTCTTCATTATAAGGTTGATCTCTTCTATTTTTAAGTTAGATAACCTTAATTTAGCTTGTCTAATAGCTGCTCTTTTTTCTTTTTTAAATCTAGCTATTACATATTCTGGTATATTTGCTTTTGTATTCAATATCGAGTGAGCAACCATTTTGTACACAGCTTCCTCTGCAAACTTATGTACTTTTATTTCATCTTCTGTGCCTAAACTATCACTTATATATTTTAAAGTTACGGTTTTACCGTGAAGACCAGAGCTAAAATATATATAACCTCTATCACTATCTATAAAGAACAAGCCATTAAACTGAGCGTGCTCAGGTGTTATACCATATCTTCTACCCTCGGCTAAAGTTGCATCAACATCTGGACCACTAACATTTTCTACAGTAGTATGAGTTGATTTTTGTTTAAAATTAGTCCACGTTTCAGAGTCTTGTGCTGTTGTTAAATTACCATCACTGTCAAATATGTAATTGTAACTAGCGTCTTGTAACAAAGCTTTTGGATTACTAGTTTTTCTAACAGGATATATTATTCGCTCAACACCAGCATCATCATGCCACATTAATTTCACATAATTAACATAATCGTGAGGTATCTTCATTTGAAGAGAAGGTGGCACATCTATTTCTTGAGACTTGTGTGATTTCAAAGTGTCATAGCTTAATTCTGCTATAGCTCTCTGTATGTGAAAATTTACATCTGGTATTTTTACCTTAGGTATAATCTTATCTTCACCAACATAAGAAACTAAAAAGTTATTTTTTAAATCAGCAAAACTTACAAATTGATAATTGCCTAGGTTGTTACCCGGATTGTAATAAGCTTGTTGTGTTCCTGTAAATAGTGCCATTTATTATTGTTTTTCTAGTTGTTGTTTAGCTGAGTCTGCACCTGCTGCTATTTGATAAAGCTGAGGATCTTTTATAACTATACCAGCTAAAGCTAATATCTTTATAACCAAATCTGATTCTTCTGATTCATGTAGTTCAAAGTTAGTTGAGTTACTTGGGTTATATAATGCCTCGTTGTTTATCATAGCATAACCCCATCTAACAGTAGCTGGTTTAGCTACGTAGTTACATGTTACGTTAGAAGTTATAGTGTTTGGAAATATTTGTATGCCGTTTTCAGAAGTTGTAATATAAAACGGTCTTGTTAGTGTTGGAGCTGTAAGTTTAGAATTTTGATATTTATTTAATTCTTTTTTGTTAATATGTTGAATATCTACGTTTCCTTTAGCGTCTACTTTTATTAAGTTCATTAATCTATAAGATTCTGATGGTATAGTACCAGCGCCAGCTGAACCCATAGTAACCGTTTGATTAAACTTTTCAAATATAGATACTTTTTCTTCTAACATATCTAAAGGGTCTGAAGCTATAGTATCATTACCCGATAGTCTTAAGAACTGGTTAATATCATAAAAATACTGTTCAAATATATCCATTTGAGCTTGATTAGCAAGTATATTAAACTCTTGTGGAGTTATATATCCTCGTTGCTCTTTATTAGCAATGGTTAATACTCTTTGATATACTGTATTTATATTGACCATATTTTTTTATTTATAGTAAGTAGTCACCTCATAGAGATGACTACCTCTATAAGTGATTAATTATTTTAATCTTTTTTGTATACTTTTAAATACTTCTAATCCTTCATCTGTTTTAAACCATGATGCTAAAGCATTGTATGGATGTTCATCAAAAGGAACTGTAAATAGTTTCCTACCGTTTGAACCCCAAACAAATGTTCTTTGGTCATCGCTTAATTTGATTATGTTTGCTTCTGTAGCTTTAACGCCTATATTTCTAAGCTGAACATTATCATCTTTTGCTAGTTCTAAAAACATAGCTGGATTATTTTTTGCCATTAAAAGCACATCTCTTTTTACTTCTTTTGAACTCATTTTGCTAACAGCAGAACCTTTCTCAACTCTTAATATAGCTTCAGCATCGTCAATTTCTAACTGCACCGCTAAATTTAAAGCTTCTAGTTCAAGTTCTATCCAATCAACTTGGTTATTAGCTATTGCTTCTGGTTCAAATTCATCATAAAGTATACCCTTTTTAGGGTGATAAACTGATAGTAATAATTGTAAAGCTTGATCTGATTTTGGAACAGAAAGCTTACCTTCTTTCATTACTACGTGACCTAATGTACATAAACCTCTTTGTTCATCTACAAAAGGTGAGTTTTGATTTGTTGCGTATCTTAATTCTCTATTGATACCTTTTTCCTCATCAAACCACATTAATGGTTTTCTTTGAGTGTGTCTACAGGGTACTGTAAAAATCACTGGATTTCCATTGCCTTTTACTAAATACGTTCTGTCTTTTATAACCCAATCCTTGGGCTTTGTTATTGTTATTGCCATGATATAATTAAATAAAAAAGTTAAAAAAAATAAAGAGGCGGGTGCCGAAGCACCCTTCCCTTTATATAAATATTAAGCCTTCAATAATACGAAGTTATTTGCAGCTTGTACACATAAACATCTTTCAGATAAGAAGTTTACTACCATTTCATCAGCATCTGATGTAAAGTTTCCACCTACAGATCCAGTGATCCAAGATTTCATCTTTCTGTCATCAGCTTCAGAAGCTCTATACCTTACGTGTAAGAAAGGTCTAGCAATGTTCTTACCTAACGATTCGTCATATACTGTGCTTGTTCCAGCAGGTACGATAACACCTTCGATGTCACTGATTAATCCTCTTGTTACAGAGTCATTTAAGTATTTCCAGTCAGTTTTGTAGAAGTCATAAGAACCTCGTCTGAAACCAGAGAAACCTAAATTCAATGCCATATCTTCAGCGTTATTAAATACACCGTAAGAAACACCACCGACAAATCCAGCGTTTATAGAAGCTAACATGTTGTCAATTTCTAGAGACGTTGCTCTATTTAAAAACATCATATTTTCTTCAATAGCACCTTGCTTGTCAAGTTCTTGTAAAATTGAATCAAATTCACCCAAACCAGTTTGAGCTACGTAAGATCCAGCAGAACCAGCACCGCCATCAGCAGCGCCTAAGTTTTTGAATACATCAAAATCAGTAGAGTTGAATATTAACCCTCTTGATTCAAGAGCAGCAAATAAACCTTCTGTACCTTGAACAGCAGCAGCTCCAGTTCCTTGGAAGTTTGCACCTACCTTTTCACCTTCAACCATTGCCATTTCTAATTGATCTTCAAATCTTAGTCTTGCTTCATGCTCAGATTTTAAATACCATAGATAACCGCTTGCGCCGTTTTCTGTAGTAACCTCAACCCAACCAATTTGAGCAGTGTCAGAACCATTAACTTGGTATCTGTCTCTCAAAATAATTGGTCTGTTTGAAAACTGAGTAAATGGAGCGTCAATTGATCCTGTAAGACCGCTTGATCCTTTTTTATATTCTGTACCGTAAACAAATAGTTTCACATCTTCAGCGTCACTAAAGTTAACCGCACCTGAGTTTTGGTTATCTAAATGAGACTGAGAATATGGAGCTACAGTTAAAGTAGCAGTTCCACCACCTGAAACAACGATACATTTTAATACCTTACTACCACCGGCGTTAGAAACAATAATAGTATCATTGTCTTTAACTAAGTTACCGTTTGGTAAAGTAATTGTATTAGCACTAGCATCAGCAATATTTACTGCTTCACCAGATGCAGCGTCATCATAAGCGACGTGTAATCTACCTTGCTCAGACCAAATTACTTGATCAGAAGCCAAAGGCATTTCTGCTCCTACCATTTTTAAGAAACCAGAGACTGTTCTTTTACCGAACCTCTCAATTTCTTTTTCATATATTTCTGGCAAGAACTGTTGCGCGAAAGTTCCACCTCCTGAAGAGGAGTCAAAACTTAAGTAATTGTCCCCGTAAAGGGATTTTGTTGGGCGTGGGCTAATGTGCGCTAATGCACTAGCCGCGCCTGTTGTACCTAAAGCCATAATTTTAAGTTTTTAAAGTTTAAATTAAGTTATTGTTTTTTGTTAAAATTTCTAATCTTTACTTTAAAATCATTGGAAGTGTTTCCTGGAATAGCTCTTACTTTTATACCGCCAGTTGGTATTTCATTTGAATGAGTGCCTCTTGGTGACATATCAACATTTTTAGATTTAGCCATGCTTTCTTTTAAAGCATCGGATTTACCTTGTTGATAAAAGTGGTTTGCTACAAGATCAGGATTCATTGCTGTGAACAAAGATTTATGATAACCACCAGCATTATCCATTTGTTGTGTTTTCTTGTTTAAGAATTTACTAACAAAATTGTTAATATCAGATTGTGTATCTTTAACTTTATTTACATCCTTAATATTAAGTCTATATCTTTTTTCACCAACGTTATATTCAAAACCTTTGAATTTATCAGTAAAAACTTCATTTGTTTTCTTTTGGAAAACTGACTTATCTACCTCGGTTTGTTCCAAGTTTTCATTGTATCGATTAAAGAAGTCAACAGCTTTTTGTTGTTCTGGATTTAATCTAGAACCAGCTTTGACCTCGTTGTAATATTTAGACTTTTGCCCGTCTAAGTGGGACCTAGCGTTCGCAACTTGCTCTTTTAACGCCAATTTTTTTCTTCTAATTTCTTTTTCATCGTCAGAGTCTTCATCATATGAATACATATCCTCCATCATAAACACTCTGTCTTCTTCGGTGAGGTGAGGTTTTGTTTGTTTAAAATACTCACTCAATAAATCATTATCACTCATTTTTGAGTAATCTTTATTTAATTGAACATAATCTTCTAAACTTCCACCAGTTTCGTTCATAAAGTCTACAACTTTTTGAATATTATCTGGTAATTGTTGCCCAGTTTCTTGGGCTTCACCTATCGCCTGCTCAACCTCTTCTTGAAGCTCTTCAGCTTGTTCAGTAACCTCTTCAGTTACCTCTTCTAAAACTGGTTGCTCTTCTACAACTTCTTCTTCTTTCTCTTCTTGTACAACTTCTTGTACAGCTTCTTCAACAGGTTGTTCTTCAACTTTTTCTTCTACAGGTTCTTCTACAGGTTCTTCTGTAGTTTCTTCACTATAGTTTCTTAAGTCTACCTTTACAGTGCCATCATCTAAAATTTCGTTTTTAGATTCTTCTTTTGTTTCTTCAACCTTTTCTTCTTGAGGTTGTTCAACTTTTTCTTCAGTTGTCTCAACTACTTCTTCGACAACCTTTTCTTCTTGGTTTTCTGCCATAATATAATATTATAAAATTTAACAAATGTTATCTTGGATCAAAAGCATTTAATCCAAATCCTCCACCCATTATATCATTACCTGAGGATTCAAAGTTTTTAGGTGGAGACTCTTTTTTTCTTTGATCAATTAACTCAGACTGTTGACTCGCTTGGATTTTTGTTCTTTCGTCCTTACGATCTTCTTTTTCTGCATCCCTTCCTTTCAACACTTCAGCTTCCATTTGTTTAATACGCATGTTTAGTTGAAATTCGTGATTCATTAATTCTTTTTTAAGCATAGCTTCTTGCTGCATTTTTACTAACTCTAATTCGTTTTTACCTTGCTGTAGTTGCATTTGATTTTGAGTTATTGCTGAGTTTTTCTGTACTTCAGCTTGAGCCGCAACTTGTTGAGCTTGAGCATTAGCTTGAGACTGAGCTTGTATATTTTGTTGTTGAATAGCTTGATCTTCTTGCTTTTTCTTTTTTCTACGTATTTTAAGCAACTGGTTTGCTAACTTAACGTTTTTAATTTCTCTAATATCTATAGCGTCTTCAAGATTTATACCATCTTTTGATAAAGCCATTTGTATATTATTTTCTAACAACTGTTTTTCTTCTTCATCAGGCGCTAGCTCAATAAATATACCAAAATCATACAAATGTAAGTCTGCCATTTCACTTAATGTAGCTACATTATGACCACCAATTTTCTGTATAAAAGCTTCTTTAGTTGGTGAGTATTCTATGATGTCAGATATTCTAAGTGATATTGATTCAGCTGTTTCAGCTGTTAAAAATAAACCACCTTGTAATATGTGTCTAGTTGCTGTGTTACTATTAGCTGCAGCTATTTTTTGTATACCTACTAAAGACTTACTGTCAGGCATACTACCATCACGTGCCTCGTTCAATCCGGTGACATCTCTGATCATTTGTAGGTAGTAGTTATATGTTTGTATTAGAGACTGTAATTTAGAGCCTCCAGAGCCACTTTGTATTTCTTGTATTGGTACTTTGCCTGGATTCATATCGCCATCAGCAGTCATAGATCTACCAATAATACTACCAGTTTGAAAGAACATATTTAATGCTTCTTGTGGATTATAATTAGTACCATTACCTAAATCAATTTCAGCTAAACCGTCAGCATCTACGTATATACCGTCTGGAACCATACGAGACATAACCTGTTGTAACTTAAGGTGTGTTATCTGTATCATGTCAGCAAATGTTGTTATTCTACTAACTAATGATTCAATTTTACCTTTATACATTCTTGGCGCCACTATAGAGTAATTCATTTTAACTTTAGTGTGATCACTCTTAGGCCTCATCATATTTTTAGCAAGCTCCCATTTTAAAAGTTTTTTAGTACCTAGTATTAAAGCACCTTCATATAAAACTTCAACTTGTCTAGACATTTTACCAAATCTTTCTTCAAGCAACTCATTAGGTGGATTAAACCTATCGTCTTTTACGATAACTTTACTAGCGCCAGTCGATGTTTCTTTAACCTTATATACTTCGTTAGCATATGTTTTAAAGTTAAAATACATAACTTGAACTTGGTTTTGATCTATAACTGTAGCTTCAGCTAGACTTCTATTATAGAAACCTGTTGACTGATAACCTTGTTTACCTACTTCTTTTAAATCTTCATCTGTAAGATCTGGAAACTCTTTTTTAAGTTCATTTATAGGTAGAACTTTAATTTCACCCACATAGTATATATCTTCAAAATAAGGTGATTCAGTATATGAATAAACTATATTAGCTGGATCTACATATTCTACTTTAACGCCTTCTGCTTTTGTAAAACTGTTTTTAACACATCCAATACCTAAAACAGTTAAATCATAATTAACTCTTTTTCTAGTTAACTCATATCTATTACCTTCTAATATAGTGTGAATAGCTTGCTCTTCAGCTAATTCAACACCTTGCTTATAATTTAATTGCATGTGTAATTGCAACTCTTCTTCACTATCTGGTAGTTTTGATGGTGGCGTCGACATTATGTTTACACCAAAAGCTTCTTGCGCAAAAGCCGCTAAGTCTTGAGTTTTCATGTCAGCCATTATACCTTGCATGTACTTAGTTCTTTTTGATACGCCAAAAGGGTCTTGTGAATAAGCTTTTATGTCAAAAGTTCTTTCTGATATACCATTTACTACTATGTCTACAAATTTAGGTACAATAGGTACTGGTTTCCAGTCTAAGTTTAAATAACTCAAATCACCATTTATAGATAATTCGTCTTTATATTTTTGTATAGCTTGCTCTCCTCTTGCATATAGTCTTAATTTATGAAAATTATTTTGATTACTAGCAAATCTATTAGTACCACTATCTCTTTTGAACCACTCGTATTCAATAGCTTTACCAACTTTTAAGCCGTATTCTTTTGATTGTTTCTCTAAATCACTAACTACTTGACTAGGAAAATAATTTGATGTAACTGACTCAGCCATATTATTTTTCTATTAGTTTTGAATGATAGCCTTTATTTTTATATCTAGCTATACTTAAATTTATTTTCTTTTTTGCCACGTTTTGAACCGGTGAATATAAATGCCTGTTACAAGCCATAATAGCTAAACCGCTACTAATTGTTGCATCAAACTTTGTTCTTCTATTTATATCAAACTTCGCCCAATCATTTAATGTTTCATTAAAAGGCATTGTTCCATATCCGCCATCATTTTTCTTACCTACGTGACCTTGTATATACATTTCTATTGCCGCAGCGTGAGCTTGTTTAATATCTTCACTTGAATTAGGTATACCTCCTATTTCTTTTTCTGCAACAGATAGCTTGTTCCAAACTTTATCAGGTCTATTCATAGAATAACCTCTATAACCTCTTCTTCTTAAATAATATAACAATCTTGGTTTGTTATTTTCTGCCAATAAAGGCATACCATAAAAAACCAATGCCATTAAAACATCTTCAAAAAATATTTCTGCTGTAGATGGTCTTGCTATATATTCTAAAAAAAACTCGTTTGGAGGAGCGTTTTCCATGCTAAACTTAGTTAAACCGTGCAATGAACCTTTAGATCCTTTACCATCAACAGTTCCTGATATATCATAACTATCACAACCAAAAGCACCCATGTGCTCGTTTCCTGGATATTTTCTACCATCTTTATTAATTACATTATTTTGTAAATGTGGTGAGGGTGTCCAGTTTATTTTAAATCTACCTTTTAAATCTGGATAAAATATAACTTTAGTGTCTTTTATACCGTTAACCCATTGAAAGTTACCAGTACTAACATTAGCAGTTTCTTCGTTGTAATCTATCTGCTCGTATAGTTTAACTAAATTAAATATACTATTTTTTGTTTCGTCTCTAAATGCGTGCTCTTCAGTTCTTGGAAACTGTCTGTAAAATTCATTTAAAGCATCTTGATCGTTTCTTAAACCATCAGCTTCATTCTGCCAATGATCTATAACACCTACATCTATTATATCGCCATACGGGTCAAGAACTTCTTCTTCAGGTGTTTCGAATACAGGTAGTCCATAAGAATCAATGAATCCTTCGTAGTTCCATTCCATAGGTATGAACAAACTATATAATCCCGAGCTTGTCTGTCCATTGCGGTTTCTTTTTGTAACATCTGAGTCATAGTATAGTTTTTTAAATTCATTACCTCCCTTGTCAAGAGCGTTGCTCGTTGAACCCATCATACACTTACCAATAACTCTACTACCTAATCTTAATGTCGTTTTCGTAACCCTCCAGTTGTTAAGGATGTTGTTCGGCCTCTCCCATTTACCCGATTCATCGTGGACGAGGAGTTTGAGTTTCTCTCCATCGTAGGAGTTATCACCCGTGTTTTTCCAGTCGATGGTCGTGTCAAGACCCGTGAGTTCTTCTGGTTTATCATCGGTGAGAGTAATGTTCCGTCTCGTAAGCTTGGACGCTGGTACTCTGTAGGCAAGTTCTGTTTTCGGTCTATCCATACCGTCTTGTATCGGTTTGAAAAAGAACGGATAGTTAACGGATATTGGAACGACTTTATCAGTAAACATTTTTTTTGCGTCGGGCCCAGACTTGGATAATATTCCAAATCTAGCATCGCTTGATATGGTTGCCATATTAACAGTTTCCCCCGATGCCATAAAGGAGAATCCAGATCGTCTATTCTTAAGATAGCACATTCCGTAACATCTGGAATCCGCTTTGCAAGCTTCCCAGAAAATGTAGAATAATCTATTTGCTTCTCTAAAGTCTGGGTTCCCAACATCAATCTTGGACCACTGCAAGTACATGTAGTGAGTGCCAGTGATGTAAGTAGGAATATTTTTGTTATTAAACCAAAATCCTTCATCTCTTTTTTTAAATTCGTTTTCAATATAGTCTATATATTTGTTTTTAAAAGACTGTGGGTAATCTCTCCAATCAAATATAGTTTTTATTCTATTTAATTCTTTTGGGTATGTCTCAACCTGCCATGTATTGTTTTTAAAGGTGTGTACTTTTTTAGGTGTTTTAGGTAAAGCTATTTTTAAGCCTTGTATTTCATATATGTCACCTATTGTACCGTTCTTACTAATAACAACTATATCGTGATCTTTGTTATATCCATATTGCCACTTTTTAAGTTTATTTAATCTTTTTAAAGTGTTTATTTTAACTGGATTTACTAATTCATACAGCTTCATTACCTAGATCTTTTTTCAGCAAAACCGCTAAAAGACTTTTTCTCTTCTTCTATTGGTTTGTTTTCTAGTATTGCTTTTTCAGATTCTAAACGAGTTAATATTTCAAAAGCATCAAATATAGCTAATTTTTTAGTAGCAGCTGCATTTTTAAGTCTATCAGCAGAAATATCATCTTCTGTTTCAACTATAGGTTCTTTAGCAACCTTAATTAATTCATCTACAGCTTTATAACCAGCTTGGATTATATTCTTTTTCTTTTCCTTGATATTCATATTTAATAGTTACTGCTTTGGTTAATACTCTATATAATCTTTCGTTATCTATAATAAACTCAAATTCGCTATTAGGTGTAAAACCAACCAAGTCGTTAACTTTTAAATGTTCAAGTTCTTTAGAACCATTTGTGTATTTTAAAATACCAACCAAAGGTTGTTCTGGTTCTGTGTTAAAAATATCATAAGATTTAATTGGCTTAACAAAACAATAATCATTTATTGATTTCCACTTATTGTTTTGTTTATATAAATAAATTTGATCTACGTCTACAAAATATTGATCTTCTTTAAAATAACTTCTAGAGTTTTTTTCTTCACCTCTAATATCGTTAAATCTTCTAAAAACATTATGATGTATAATAACTTCATCACCAGGTTTAATATCTGTTTCAACAGCTCTTGGTGTTGCTATTACTATAGCATTTCTGTTTACATTTTTATGTGTAAATATCTCAGTATTTAAAATAAGTTCTTTATCACCTAGTTTTTTAGTGTTATTGTATCTTGATTTTACTGGTGTTACTATAAAATCAAAAAGCCCTTGCATTAATATTCTAAATTATACTCTACCGCTATCGCCATGTTTTTGTTGAAGTCTTTCCAAGGTAGTATTTCTTTATTTTTAACTATAAATATACTATACTTGTCGTCATTTTCAACTATTGAATCGATAACATGTCCCCCGTAGACCTCTTGGCCTACGGAGTAATGCATTGCTTCATTTTTATAGTCTTTTCCTATACTAATTTTCCTGATTAGATTCATCTTCAGGTTGTTTAATAGTACCATCTTGTATGTTAATACTTACCTTACCGTACTCTTCTTCTAATTTGCTTTGAAACTCTTGAAGATCTTTTCTAAGAGCTGGTAAAGCAGCTATAATATCATACTTCTGAGATTCAACTTGCCCTAACTGCATTTGAGCGTTGTTGATTTTAGTAACTAAACCTTGTAATTCGTTTAGTTGTTCATCTGTGATTTTTAAATCCTGTGTTTTTGCCATTTTATTAAATTTAATTGTTGTTGACTTTATTCACTAACCCAAGGTAACGCGTCAACTTCTACGTTCTTTGGTGTTTCTTGATCAGCGATTTGCTTTTCAATAACTTCATTCATATGTTCTACTGGGTGGTTTGCTTTAGCCCACTCAATAACATCTGCTTCTTTTAAATCA
>NHHF01000054.1 GCA_002171155.1 Betaproteobacteria bacterium TMED156 | reverse complement strand
CTGATATTATTAATTTTATTTACTCTGTAATTTAAAAAAATATTCCAGTTGGATCAACTTACTTTAAATGCAAATTGAAAATATTGGTAAGTTAATAATCAAGTTCCTATTGTTTGTCATTAACTTTTTTAAAAAGCCAGTTTTCTCTTATTACTGATTAATTTAATGACTATTAAATCTATATTTTTATTTTTTTGGAAATTATAAATTTCTAAAAAAGTTTTTAACATGTTTTTTTAGAAAATAAAAAGAGCAAAAGATGATTTCTAATGAATTTAGAGAATTACTGGGGTACAAAAGTTTTTCGATTCTTTTATTGGTTAGGATATTAGGTATCACCTCCTATCAAATACTTATAGTTACTGTAGCATGGCAATTATATGATTTAACTTCTAGCGTTTGGGATTTGGGTCTGGTTGGTTTGTTTCAATTTATTCCTGCTCTATTACTTTCATTACCTGCCGGACAAATGGTAGACCGATTTCATAAAGGAAAGATATTAGTTTTTTGCTTTGCATCTCATGCGTTAGTAGCTTCACTTTTATTTTATTTCACCGCATACAATATTATTTCAAGAGAAACTATTTTTTTACTTGCTGGTGTTTTGGGGACAACTCGCGCTTTTCAAATGCCGTCTCAACAATCTTTGACTCCAGCCCTTGTTCCAAAAAAAATACTTCAGAATGCAGTTGCTCTAAGCTCAACAACGATGCATTCTTCAATCATTATAGGACCAGCTATCGGTGGTTTTCTATATGTCCTTGGGCCTGATATTGTCTATTCAATTTGTATGTTACTCTTTATTTCTGCATCTATCTTAAGTACAAACATAAAATACAATTACTTAGCCAGTAACTCTAAAATTTCGTTTTCAGGTATCTTTGAGGGCATCAAATTTATTTGCGCCAACAAAACTGTACTTGGTGCTATTTCTTTGGATTTATTTGCTGTTCTTCTTGGAGGTGCAACAGCATTGCTTCCTGTCTTTGCTAAAGACATACTTCAAACTGGTCCAGAGGGATTAGGAATATTGAGAGCATCGCCAGCACTTGGGGCTTTAATATGTGCCCTCGTTGTAACTCAATGGCCAATGAAACGTAAAGTAGGAAAAAAACTTTTTCTTTCAGTTACATTTTTTGGGCTTTCTATGTTGGTTTTTGCACTGTCTACGAATTTCTTGCTTTCGGTAATAGCCTTAGTGATTTCTGGAGCCGCTGACAGTTTAAGTGTTGTAATTAGAATGACTCTTATACAACTAGAAACTCCTGATTCCCTTAGAGGGAGAGTTTCATCAGTAAATGCAATTTTTATTGGGGCATCAAACGAATTGGGTGAATTTGAATCTGGTGCAACAGCTGCATTTCTCGGTCCTGTTGGATCAGTAATTTTTGGATCTATCGGTACACTAGTTGTTGTAATTATTTGGGCAAAAAAATTTCCAATGCTTTTAACAAGAAACAAACTATGAATAGGAATATCTTACAAGTTTTATTATCTTTTCAAAATATTTGAATAAAAACTAAGATGGCTTTAATTGCATATGGTTAATGGTACATATTTTATTTAGTTTTTAAGTTAAAATCCTAAAAGTGGTAGATCAAATTACTATTATATTTAAATAACAATCGAAATATCTATGATTTATATATTTAAAAATATTATTTAACACTACAATTCCTCATCAACCAGATCCAATTTTTAACTGGGAATATTGAAATGAACAAAGAAAGAATAGTTGATAAATTAACACAAATATTTGATTTAGAACTCTCGGGGGTCATTCGATACACACATTACTCATTAATGATATTTGGTCCTCATAGATTACCTTTGATTGAATTTTTTAAGTCTCAGTCACAGGAATCATTGGCTCATGCAAATCTCGCTGGTGAGCATATAACTGGTTTAGGAGGACATCCACCTTTAAATATAAATGAAATTAAAGAGACATTCAAACACGATATAAATGAAATTTTGAAAGAAACTTTGGAACATGAGAAAAATGCAGTCAGAAATTATTATGATTTGCTCAAGTTAATAGATGGTAAATCTGTATATTTAGAGGAGTATGCAAGGAGCATGATTGGCCAGGAAGAATTACATATGATGGAAGTAGAAAAAATGATCAAGTTCAATTAAGCACTCTATTTCTAAAAATTTTTACTACTAGCATTTTTTTAAATATTAAGTCTATCAATATTATTATTTTATTTTTATTAATTTTTTTCTTTGCTATTAAAAAAAATTTCTTTGGTATTTCTACTTGCACTATTCTAATACAGAACAATTTTTAACATCATTTATTCATTGAGTAAAAAAATCTTTCATCTTGGTTTTTTCTATAGGTAAATAATTGATTTATTGATAATAAAGAGTCTATGAATAAACTAGCTTTAAAACTTGATTATGTATTTTTTATTTTTATTCATAAAGGATAACAAAAAAAATCTATAATCTAAATAATTAAACTAGTAAAATACAAAAAATAATTTTTGTCAAAATAGGATTTAATTTTTTTTTGGGGATTGAAAAGTGCTAGATGAAAAGATTAATAAATTCAACTTGAGTGACGGAACTTATATAAGATATAGTTGCGTCGGAGAAGGCCCTCCAATTATTTTATTTCATACCATTAGAAATAGACTCGAATACTGTGGTCGAATAAAACCCAAGCTTTGCAAAAATTTCACTGTGTACTCAGTTGATTTACCTGGATTTGGAAGTTCTCCTATTAACAATAAAACAAATTATGATCAAAAATTTTTCACTAACTCTCTTATAGATTTCATTAATCATTTAAAATTAAGTGATGTTACTTTAGCAGGTGAGTCTATCGGTGGAGTAATACCAATAACCATTGCATCAAAAATCCCAAGTAAAATAAAAAAAATTTTTTGTTTCAACCCATATGATTATGATACTCGCTTTGCAGAGGGTATTAGGCGAGGTAATTTTTTCGCAAACTTTATTCTTTTTCATGTTGGATTACCTTTTGTAGGAAATTTCTTCTCTTCATTAGAAAATCGTTTTATTTTAAAGAATATTTTAGAAGGTGGTTTTTATGACAAAGCTGAATTATCATCCAACTACATAGACCTACTTACCACTTCATTAAAAAAAATTGGTTATGTATATCATTTTAGAAATGTTCTTTCCAATTTTAAAACTTGGACAGCTTGTAAAAATATATATGATAGTGTTGATCTTCCAATTAAACTTATTTACGGAGAATTTGACTGGTCAAAAGAAAGCGAGAGAATCGATACACAAGTTCAATTAAAACTTGATTCTCACATCACGATAAAAAATTGCAGTCATTTCTCTTTTTTAGAAAAACCTGACCTAGTTGCTAAAATATTATTAGAAAATTAAAAAAGTCTCTTTTATAAAAAATTCGACTGAAATAAAAAAGGCAATTATTTTGCCTTACTATTATTAATTAAGTTAAAGAGTAAATCTCAATACAATTTTATGAAAAAAATTCTTTCAGGGTTTAATAAGTTTCAAACAGAAGTATTTGTCAAAAAAAAATTTCTTTTTAGTAAGCTTGCGAATAATCAAACTCCAGAAATTTTATTTATAACCTGCTCTGACTCTCGGATTGATCCTAATTTAATTACTCAGGCTGAACCTGGAGACCTCTTTGTTGTCCGTAATGCTGGCAATATAATACCTCCACCTTCGACAACGCCTGAAGGTATCTCAGCATCTATAGAATTTGCTGTTAATGCTTTAGGAGTTAAGCACATTATTGTTTGTGGACATTCAGATTGTGGAGCTATGAAAGGTGTAATTGATACCTCAATCTTAAAAAAACTTCAAAATGTTAAAAAGTGGTTGAGTTATTCGAGAGATCTAATCAATGACCCTAAATCCATAAATGATATAGAGAGTGCTGCTAAATTAAATGTTTTACTTCAAATCCATCATTTGCTTTTGCATCCATTCATTTCAGAAAAAATAAAATCAAAAACAATTAACATACATGGTTGGTATTATGATATTGGTTTAGGCTCTATGAAGGTATATGATGACTCTAAAGATTTTTTTATTCCGATCTCGGAACATTACAAGAATCACAAAAGTATAAAAGAATAATTATATGATTAAACAAGTAATTGCAATTGGCGGTGGTGGCTTTGGCAGAAATCCAGGTCAGGGTTTAATAGAGAAATACATACTTGATCAATCAAACACCGTTTGCCCCAATATTTGTTTCATACCGACTGCAACTGGTGATGAAGCGAACTATGTTGTTAATTACTACACCACCTTCTCAAAATTAAATTGTAATCCAATTCACTTGGATTTATTTAAAAGAACCCCAAACTTAAAAAAACTTATTAAAAGACAAGATATTATTTTTGTTGGAGGAGGAAATACTAAAAGCATGTTGGCTGTATGGAAAGATTGGGGAATTAATGTTTTATTGAAAGAAGCCTATGAGAACGGATCTATTATGTGTGGTGTAAGTGCAGGAGCCATTTGCTGGTTTGAAAAAGGCATAACCGACTCTTGGCAAGGCGAGTTAAGATTGATGAATTGTTTAGGTTTTTTGAAAGGAACTTGCTGTCCTCATTATGATGAGGAGCCTGAAAGAAAACCATTTGTTAAAAATTATTTAACTAAAAAAAAAATTAGTTTTTGCTTCGCAATCGAGGGTTCATCCGCCTTACATTTTAAAGATGGTAAACCATATACGGCAATCTCTTTTGGAAAAAATAAAAACTCATACAATGTTAAATTTATAAAGAATAACTTTGTGGAAAACCCTTATAGTAAAATTAAAGTTTGAAAAGGTGTTTTCTTTAAAAAAAGCAGTTAAATTTAATTTATTAATATTGTGTGTCATGACTATAATTAAAGATCAAGAATCAAGATGGGGGTATAAATTGATAGGTGATAGTCTTTTTCAGGCACCAATCTTTAGTGATGGAACTTTAGACGAGGAAAGATGGGAAATGGTAAGTTTAAATTTGACCCCTTATCACTATGACATTATAGAAAAACTTGAATCTATCAACTTAACAGTATCCAGAATGTATAAAAATATAATAGTGGATGAGTAGAAAAAAATGTTTAGCTTACGTTAACGAAAATAACTTTTAGAAAATTAGTTCTTTTACTAAAATATAATACTTCAATTATGGTCAAAATAAGTAGAACTGGTGTTGAGAAATATTTATCTTGTCAAAGATGTTTTGTTTTGAATTATAGATATAAAGTTTATCCTCCGTCACTCCCTTTTACTCTTAATAATGCGGTAGATAATCTTTGTAAAAACGAGTTTGACCATTACCGAAAAATAAAGCAACCTCATCCAATTTTTATTAAGCATGATATTAATGCTGTTCCTTTTATTCATAAAAATTTAGATGATTGGAGATCAAATTTTAAGGGTATTAGGTATGTAAATGAGATTGAAGGTTACAACTTTGGTGGTGCAATTGATGATGTTTGGGTAAAACCAAACGGTCAACTGATACTTGCAGATGTCAAAGCAACCTCAAAGAATGAATTCAATTGGGAAGAAACTTGGAATAGGTATGAGTATCCCAAAGCATATCAAAGGCAGTTGGAGATGTATCAATGGCTATTTAGAAAAAATGGTTTTAATGTCGCCAATGAAGCATATCTTGTTTATTTTAACGGTCTAAAAAATGAGGCTATGTTTGATCAGACATTAAGATTTGAACTGCATATGGTCAAACTTATTTGTAATGATAATTGGGTTGAAGATAAGGTAAAAGAAGCATCAACTTTATTAAAGTCTAATGAATTCCCCAATGCATCGAATAGTTGTGAAAATTGTAATTACTTAAGGAAAAGATGGAAAGTCTCAAAGTCAATTAATCGTTTATGATGTTAAAACCTTAAAATAGACTCGAAGATACAGTCATCATGACAAGAAGAACTTATGAAGGCGATGCTAAACGAATTGAATTTGCAGATGATTTGTCAGATATTGTTCAAGATAAACGTAAAAATTGGAGAGCTAATCCAAGTAATATAAAGCGAAGAAAAAGACGATATGAAAAAAAGAATAATCAAAGCGTTTACTCTATTTGGATACTAGATAGAATGAAATTTTTCTGCATAAATAAATTGTATTTCTCAAAGCACAAGTTTTTTTATGCAAATAACAACTAACATCAAAAATTTCTTTAAAAAAATAAAAGAAAATGTTTTTAAAATATTATTGTTTGGAGGTTTTACATTTTTTTTAGTAAAAGGTTTGTTATGGATAGGAGTATTTCTTTTAGCGGTCTTAGGAGTAATAGGTTTTCCAGAGTAAAAAGAAGTAACTAGTATAGGTTTTTTACTTTATTTTTAGCTGGCTGATTGACATAATTTTTTTGTAAAACAATATGGGTTAGAAATTTAGTTTAATACAAATAATAAGTGTCAAATATACTAATTTCTAAACCAAATTTTTATTTCTTCAGGAATTCAAAGTGGTTTAGTTATCAATAACTGTTCTTTGAATTTATTTTCAGTTTAGAAAGTTAAGAATTAGTTTGGAAATATAAAGAGGTAACTAACATAGAATTTTTTTTAAAATTAAAAAATTTGATGTAAATAAAAATATTAAAGAAACTTTGATGTACATTGCTATGAATAGATTTAAAATAGTGTAAGGTCAAGAGAGTGATTTCAAGTAAATTTTAACAACAATATAGTCATTGCTTGATGATGTAAAAAAATTTAAAAAATTGTATTTATTATTAGGCATTTCATCAACTGAATATATCTTATATTCATTTCATAGTTTACGGAAGTGTGAGAGTGTTTTTTTTAAATTGTACAAAGTTAAAATCATTTCGTCTTGCCCATACGAACGCTGGAAATTGAAATATTGTTACTTAGACCATCCTTTGTTTTAAGGATTTAAAATTGTTATTTGTTTTTTACTATTCTGATTTTTTATTTATTTGTGCACAATTTAAATTTTTTTTCATACATAAATTTGTTAAATATTTTTTATGTATAATTTCGATTAATATTTACTTATGTGGAGTTCTTCATGAAATTATTTTTAAGTTTTTTCGCACTATTTTGTTCCTTTATGCTTACCAATGGTGCAATCTCTGATAACCATCAAAATAGTTTTGGTACGAAAAAAGAAGCTAAAGACCTTTTAGAAAGAGCTGTTAACTTGATAAAAGTAGACGAGGTTGTGGGTTTAACTATGATGACAGTAAAGAGTGGAGGTTTTATATATAAAGACCTCTATCCATTTTGTTTGGATGAAAACGGAATATTGGTTTCACATCCTTACAACTTGGGAAGTTCGATTAAAGAATTTACTGATATTGATGGTATTGAAGTTGGAAAGATAGTTATGAAAACTGCAAAAGAGGGAAAAATTTCACAAATATCTTACAAACTTGGTCGTTATTCTCTTGGAAAGTCTGAGTCACCAGATGAATATTTAGAAAAACCAACTATCAAAAAATCCGTATTTTATACAAGAGTTGGTAATTATATTTGTATGAGCGGTTACTACGAAAATTAACAAAATAATTAATTATATTTTTTTACAGAAAGATCATTATGAGTTTAACTAAAATAATTTGGTTTTCAGCAATTTTTTTCGGTATGAATTTTAGCTCTTTTGCCCATGACCATAAAAATTCTCATGGAACTGAAAAGGAAGCTAAACAACTTTTAGAAAGAGCTATAAATATTGTAAAGTCTAACAAAACTGTTGCATTTGCAATGATTAATGTTGGTCAAGGTGGATTTCATAACAAAGATTTGTATCCTTTTTGCGTAGATAGTAAAGGTATTATGGTTACACATCCTACTGCATCTGGAACAGATATGATGAGTTTTGAAAGCTCAGACGGAGTCAAAGTTTCAGAAATAATGTTGAAAAATGCACAAGAAGGAAAAGTCTCAACTCTGTCATACATGCTTGTTCGTACTGTTAGCAACATGAGTGGTACTCCGACTGTTAGCAAAGATGAGTCAAAAAAAATAACTTTTTATACCAAAGTTGGTGATTACGTTTGTGCTAGTGGATATCATCCATATTAGTTAGTGGGTATTGTTCTAAATGAAGAATTCTATAAAATTGCAAAATACTTTAAAAAAATATTTATTTTTATTATCAATAAAAAAATACTTATTCATGATTTTTATTATAAATCTGCTTTTGTCTTCTTTAAAAACACTACTTTCTTCATTTAATACATCACTTGGAGTAAAATCAAAGAGTGAGATAGAGCTCTAAAATGAGTAAAAACAAAAATTAAATTTGATTTGGAAAATATTAGTTAAAATTAATTCTTT
>NHHF01000053.1 GCA_002171155.1 Betaproteobacteria bacterium TMED156 | reverse complement strand
TTTGCTGGACCTAGGGTTATTGAACAAACTGTAAGAGAAACATTGCCTCCCGGTTTTCAAAGAGCGGAATTTTTATTAGAGAAAGGAGCTTTGGATTTGATCATTGATAGAAGAAGAATGAGAGATGAAATTTTTTCTCTTCTCTCTTTGCTGTCTAATTCTCCAAAAAATACTAACAAAGTATAACTATGTTTGACGTCAAAACAGAATTGGGTAGATGTTTAGCTCATTTATTAAAAGTTCATCCGCACGAAATTTCCCTAGGACTTCACCGAGTAAAAAAAGTAGCCGAAAGACTTGATCTTCCGTTTCAGGATAAAGAAGTCAGACTGGAGTCGGAAATTATAGTGGTTGCA
Organism: Betaproteobacteria bacterium TMED156; assembly: GCA_002171155.1. The sequence goes on along the minus strand of NHHF01000053.1, from coordinate 18,033 downwards.
GGAACCAATGGAAAAGGATCAGTATGTGCAATGTTGGAAAAAATATTTATTGAGGCGGGTTACTCAACAAGCCTTTACACTTCGCCACATATTTTAAAATTTGAAGAACGTCTTAGGTTTAACGGGGTTTTTTTGGAAGCTTCCGATTGGATAGAAACGTTTAAAAAAGTTGAAAATGCTAGACTGATTAATCCAATCGAAAAATTAACTTTTTTTGAAGCTTCTACAATTGCAGCTATTCTCATGGTACACACTAGGAAACCAGATATTGCTATTTTTGAAGTCGGTTTAGGAGGACGCCTTGATGCGGTTAATTTGCTTGCTAATGATTGTTCAATTATTACTTCGATTTCCCTAGATCATCAAAAATATTTAGGCTCAAGTAGAGAACAAATTGGTTGGGAAAAAGCCCATGTTGCAAGATCTCAAAAACCTTTTGTTATCGGAGATATAGACCCACCTAAAAAAGTAATTGAATTTGCAAATAGCATTAGTGCCAAAATTATAAGGTATGGTTTTGATTTTGATTATAAGTTAAATGACTCTCAGTGGAACTGGTATAGTGAGAAGAAAAAAAGACTAGGTCTTGCACTTCCATCTCTCAGAGGCAATCACCAATTGGTGAATGCCTCAGCTGTTTTAGCATCTCTTGAATGTCTATCATCAAATTTTCCCGTGTGTCAGGGGGCTGTTAGAAAAGGCCTTGCCTCGGTCGAACTTCCCGCTAGATTTCAGGTTATTCCTGGCAAACCTACTGTGATTTTGGATGTTGCCCATAATCCTCAAGCTGCTGAAATGCTCTCACACAATTTAGACAAAATTGGTTTTTTCCCAAAGACTATCGCAGTTGTTGGAATTCTAGCTGATAAGGATGCAAAAGAAATTTTTAGTAAACTTGAAAAAAAGATAGACCATTGGTTTTTAAGTACCCTCGATCACGATTTAGCCTCAACTCGAAATAGATCTGCTATGTCTTTATTAACCGCGTTACAGTCTTTAAAATCAAAATTTGATGCGAAATGCTTTGAAAACCCAACTGATGCTTTTAAAGCTGCATCTAAATGTGCAACTTCTAATGATAGGATTGTTGTGTTTGGGTCTTTTATAACTGTATCCTCAGTTTGGAGTGAAGCACACATTTTGGGTAAACATACAACAACCAAATATGTAGAATAAAAAATTTATTGAGAATAAATCTTTTTAGTTCCATAAAACATCATTTTTGAAAGTAGGTTATGTCAATTAACTATAGTAGCAATGATCATAGTTCGACAAAATCAAATAAAACTTTGCCTGATCCATTGGCTGACCATAAAATTAGGGCTAGACAAAGACTTATTGGATCTATTTTTTTTTCTTTCTTTGTATTTTTCTTATCTATCGTATTGTTAAGGGATAAACCCAGGTCTTTCGTTGAAGACTTAACTGTAAAGAACTCCTACGAAACTGATGTGGCTCAAAAAATAGAAAATGGGACTAATCAAACCAATTCAAAACTAAATTTATCTCTTCGTGATAAAAGAATTATTGAGATTTCTAATTCTCCGGTTTGGATGGTCAGAGTAGGTATTTTTAAAGATAAAGAGAAGGCTCAAGATTTAAAAACTCGTCTGATACTTGAGGGGAAACCAGTTATTCTAGTTCCAAGTAAGATTGGTGACATTTTTGTTTTTCATGTAAAAGTTGGTCCATACACTCAAGAACTAGCTGAGAAATTTTTCCGTCAAGCATTAAGTAGAGGACTTGATGCTGACATTGATAGGTTGTAATCTTGGAAACAACATTTCAATATTCATGGATTGATATTGTTGTAATTATAGTGTTTGTGTCATCAACATTATTATCACTTTTACGTGGGTTAATCCAAGAAGTATCATCTTTGATAATCTGGTTGGTTGCAATTTATGCTGGATTTATTTTGTACGAAACTGTCGCAGAGGCTTTACCAATTGATTGGTCTATTGAGATGAGATTTATAGTTAGTTTTCTAATGATATTGTTTACAGTATTGTTAATTAGTAAGTTGGTTGTATTGTCTCTTAAAGAAACCATTGATTATTTGGGAGGTAGTCAACTTGATAAATTTTTTGGAGCATTATTTGGAGCTGTAAGGGGTGGACTTATTATTTTTGTTTTGGCCTTGCTTGGCTCAATGACTGCGTTACCCAGAGAAAAAGCTTGGATGTCAGCCGTTTCAAGGCCAATCCTAGAATTATCTATTGGATGTGTTTCTCCTTATTTACCTGAATTTTTTAAAGCTAAAATTATAATTACTCCACAAACTTTCAAAGAAACCTTAAATTTATGTGTGCAGTTTTCGGAATAGTAGGATCTGACTCAGTAAATCAAAAAATTTATGATGCATTACTATTAATGCAACATCGAGGACAAGATGCAACAGGAATAGTAACTGCGAGTGAAAAAAAAATCAGTATGTGTAGAGGTGTAGGCTTGGTCAGAGATGTTTTTAGAACTAGGGATATGAGGAATTTGACTGGAGAGATGGGCATTGGTCATTGCAGATATCCTACTGCAGGAAACGCTGGTAACCCTGAGGAAGTCCAGCCATTCTATGTAAATGCCCCATTTGGCATTGTCTTAGGGCATAACGGTAACCTCACCAATGCCCATTTTCTGCAAGATGAAATGTATCAAATTGACCGTAGACACATAAATACTGATTCTGATTCCGAAGTACTTTTAAATGTTTTTGCCAATGAATTGCAAAAAGAAATCTCTGGGACAAAAATTGACTCAAATTCAGTGTTTTGTGCTACTGAATCCCTTTACAAAAGGGTCGAGGGAGCTTACGCATGTGTTGCAATGATTTCTGGCTTTGGTGTCGTAGGATTCAGGGATCCATTTGGCATCAGACCTTTGGTCATTGGGAAAAAAAAATCAAAAAATCGAGAGGAATGGGCAATAGCTTCAGAGTCAGTTGCACTGCAAGGTTTGGGTTTTGATCTCGTAAGGGATGTAAAACCAGGAGAGTGTGTTGTTATTACAAAAAATGGACAAATCAAAACTAAAATATGTGCAAACCAAACATCAATTAATCCATGTGTATTCGAGTTTGTTTATTTTGCAAGGCCAGATTCACTTATTGATGGTGTGTCAGTTTATGATGCAAGGTTAAAAATGGGACAGGCTCTTTCCGAAAAAGTAAAAGATTTTTGCTCTAAGGGAAATATTGATGTTGTAATACCAGTACCAGATTCCAGTCGTCCTGCTGCATTAGAACTAGCTCTTAGTTTAGGAATTCCATATAGAGAGGGTTTCATTAAAAATCGTTATATTGGTAGAACTTTCATCATGCCTGGGCAAGAGACAAGAAGAAGATCAGTCCGTCAAAAATTAAATGCAATAGGTTCGGAATTTTATAATAAAAATGTTTTGATTGTTGATGACTCAATAGTTAGAGGTACAACAAGTAGAGAAATAATTCAAATGGCTAGAGATGCTGGAGCATCTAAGGTGAGTTTTGCTTCTGCTTCTCCTCCGGTTCGCTTTCCAAATGTTTATGGTATTGACATGCCAACTAAACGCGAATTAATAGCGCATGGGCGAAGTGAGGAGGAAATTTGCAGAGCCATTGGGGCAGATCATTTGTTTTTTCAAGAGCTCAATACAATGAGATCAACTATTTTAGACTTTAACCGTAAATTAGACGGACTTGAAGCTTCGTGTTTTGATGGAAAATACATTACAAAAAATCTCTTGATTGATTCCAAAATTAAATGAAACCTATCGTAAAAAAACTTGAATTATGAAATCTAAAGTCCAGATTTTGGGTTCCTTATAATTCCAACTGCGTAGCCTTCTATTGCAAATGATTGTTTTTTCAAATCAATTTCTATGGTTTCGTAGTCAGAATTCTCTGGGTGTAAAAAAACCTTTGATCCCTTCTTTTCAAACCTCTTTACTGTAACTTCTTCCTCAATTCTGGCAACTATAATTTGATTGGCTTTTTTGCTCGAGTAGTTTCCATAGTTTTTTTTAACAGCCAAAAAATCATCATCCAAAATACCTGCATTTTTCATGCTCATACCCTTTACTCTTAGCAAGTATTCGGGTTTTAAATGAAAAAGATTTGGATCCAAACTAAAGTGGGTTTCAACATGTTCTTCAGCTAAAATTGGTGAACCAGCAGAAACTCTACCTATAACAGGCACTACTATGTTTTCAGTACTAGTTGACTCAAACTTGTGAATTAATTTTATACTTCTAGATGCGCCAGGAATCATCGAAATAGCACCTTTTTTTTCGAGTGCTTTAAGGTGTTCTTCAGCAGCGTTAGGGGATTTGAAACCTAAGGCCTCACATATTTCGATTCTTGTTGGGGGAAACCCCATTTTTTTGACGTAGCGTGAAACCATTTTCAAGATTTCTTTTTGGCGATCTGTCAAAGCTCTCATGTAATTTCCAATTTTACTGAATATTTATACAGTACATTTATTTTTAACTAATTTCAAGTTCAAGTTCTAAAAAATTACATTCCCTCGTAATTTGGACCTCCTCCTCCCTCAGGTGCCACCCAAGTAATATTTTGAGTAGGATCTTTTATATCGCATGCTTTGCAATGTAGGCAATTTTGAGCATTAATTTGCAACTTGGCATATTTGGTATAGTTTTCAGCAGGCTGACCACTTTCATCAATGTACTCATAAACACCAGCAGGACAATATCGGGTCTCAGGAGCAGCGTAGACTTGAAAATTTACTTTGAAAGGTTTGTCTGAATTTTTTAAAACTAAGTGAGTAGGTTGATTTTCTTCATGATTGACTCCTGAAAAAGGAAGTGATGACAACTTGTCGAAGGTAATTTTCCCATCTGGTTTTCCATATATTTTTTTTGGAAATAACTTAAATGGTTTCAACTGGGAAAAGTCTGATTGTTTTGACTTTGATAGAAGATGTGTCTTGTTGCGCAAAATATTCTGTTCAAAGTAGGTCAATGCTCCACCTAACAATAACCCTTTATTCATAAAGCCTTTAAAGTTTTTTGTACTGTTTAACTCATCATACAACCAAGAACTTTTGAATTTTTCTGAAAAGTTTTGTAAAGATACAGTTGTTGAGGTTTTACTATTCCTAACTGTTTCAAAAAAGGCTTCTGCGACGAGAAGCCCGCTTTTTATTGCTGAGTGAGAACCCTTAATTCTTGCAGAGTTCAAAAAACCAGCATTACAACCAATTAAGGCGCCACCAGGAAAGGTTAATTTGGGTAAGGTGTACAAACTTCCAGCTGTTAAGCTCCTTGCTCCGTAGCCGATTCTTTTTCCTCCTTTTAATATTTCAAAGATTTTGGGGTGAGTTTTAAGTTTTTGAAATTCTTCGAAAGGAGATAACCATGGGTTGCTATAATTCAAACCAATTATTAGCCCAATTGAAACTCTATTTTTTTCAAGATGATAGAGGAATGAGCCTCCATATGTTTTGTTGTTTAGAGGCCAACCCAAGCCATGTAAAACTTTACCAGGAGTTGATTTTTGTGAGGGTATCTCCCACAATTCTTTGATTCCCAACCCATAGGTTTGTGGAGACGAATCTTTATTTAATTTGTATTTTTTAATTAATAATTTGCCAAGTTGACCTCGGGAGCCTTCAGCAAAAATAGTAAATCTAGCTTTGATAGATATACCCGGCACATGATTTGCACCAATAGATCCGTCGCTATTAACTCCAAAGTCACCAGTTTTAACTCCTATGACCGCATTGTTTTCATCGAAAACCACTTCAGAGGCAGGAAAGCCTGTAAAAACTTCGACACCCAAATCTTCCGCCTTTTTTCCAAGCCATTTCACAACATCAGATAAACTTACTACATGACAACCCTTGTTGTTAAATGAGTTGGGAACAAAGAAAGAAGGAATCCTAACAGCTTTTGTCTTGCTGTAAAAAAAATAAAATTCATCGGTTTTAACCGGGGTATTTATTGGGCTGTTTTCCTCATTCCAATCTGGAATTAGTTCAGACAATGATTTTGTATCCAATATAGCGCCCGAAAGTATGTGACCACCAACAGAGGATGATTTTTCAATAACACATACCGAACAAGATTTTTGCTCCTTCAATGCAATCTGTTTAATTTTAATTGCAGCAGAGAGTCCTGATGGTCCGGCACCGACTATCAACACATCATATTTTAATTCTTCTTCTATCATTTTCAGGTTATCTATGGAAAATATATTTTAAAAGTACAAACTTTCATTAAAAGGATTTAAAAGTATATTCAATGTATTAATATGTATAACAGCTCGAGCTTATTAATAACATTTTAATAATTATGGTTTTCATAAGTTTTTAACACAATGGATAAATTTTAATGACCAAATTTGTTTTTATAACAGGGGGCGTTGTCTCATCTTTAGGTAAGGGGATTGCCGCGGCTTCTTTGGGTGCACTTTTAGAGTCCAGAGGTATAAAGGTAACAATTATAAAAATGGACCCGTATCTCAATGTGGACCCAGGCACAATGAGTCCATTCCAACATGGTGAAGTTTTTGTTACAGAAGATGGTGCAGAGACAGACTTAGATTTAGGTCATTATGAAAGATTTATCGAAACTAAAATGAGGAAAATTAATAATTTCACTACTGGTCAAATTTATGACTCAGTTCTTCGAAAAGAAAGGAAAGGAGAGTATTTAGGTAAAACAGTTCAAGTAATTCCTCACATAACAAATGAAATTCAAGATTATATATTTAGGGGTACAAAACTTGACAATGGAACAATGGCTGAAGTGGCTATTGTAGAAGTTGGTGGAACTGTTGGTGACATAGAGTCATTACCTTTTCTTGAGGCAATAAGACAGATGGCTTTGAGACTGGGCGAAAAGATGACGTGTTATGTACACTTAACATTAGTGCCGTTTATTGCATCTGCAGGAGAACTAAAAACTAAACCCACTCAGCATTCAGTTCAAAGATTGAGAGAAATTGGCATTGCCCCGAATTTGATTTTGTGCAGAGCAGATAGACCGATACCTAATGATGAATGCGAAAAAATTTCTCTTTTTTCAAATGTCCAACGAGAAGCAGTCATTTCGGTATTTGATGTAGATTCAATTTACAAAATACCACGCATACTTTTCGAGCAAGGTGTTGATGAGATAATTTGCCGCTCTTTGAACCTAACTTTGCCTCCTGCTAATTTATCAAAATGGGACTTATTATTAAAAAAAATGTCTTCACCCATAAATCCAGTAAAAATCGCAATGGTAGGTAAATATGTCGATCTAAAGGAATCATATAAATCTCTCTCCGAAGCTTTGATTCATGCTGGTATTCACTTACAGACCAAAATTACAGTAGAGTACATTGATTCCGAATCTATTGAAAAAAATGGTGTAGGTTGTCTGAAAAGTGTAGACGCCATTTTAGTACCCGGTGGTTTCGGTTCCAGAGGTGTTGAAGGAAAAATCTCAGCTATTCAATATGCTAGAGAGTCCGGTACTCCATTTTTAGGAATTTGTTTGGGTATGCAATTGGCTGTCATTGAATTTGCTAGAAATGTAGCTAAAATGCCTAATGCTAATTCGACAGAATTTGATTCAAAGACCCGATACCCGGTAGTTGGATTAGTGGCTGAATGGAAAACAAATTCTGGAAAAGTTGAAAATAGAACTTTGTCATCCGACAAAGGCGGAACTATGAGGTTGGGAGCTCAGTGTGTTAAAACCATATCGCCTTCTTTGAGTAGTAAAATTTATGGTGAATATACGCAAGAGAGACATAGACACAGGTATGAATTTAATAATGTTCTCAGGTCCAAATTAGAAAAAAATGGTTTAATAATAAGTGGTGTAACGAAAGATGAAAATTTAGTGGAAATAATTGAAGTTTCATCTATTGAAAATCAATGGTTTATTGGTGTTCAATTTCACCCTGAATTTTCCTCAACACCAAAAAGAAGTCATCCACTGTTTAAGTCTTTTATCGATGCTTCACTCTCTTTTTCGGTGTTAAGGAAAAAGGTAAGTAACCCAGATTCTCAAACTAGAATAGGCAAAACCATTCATGAAACTTCTCGATTTTAATGTTGGAATTGATCAACCACTTTTTTTGATTGCTGGACCTTGTGTTATTGAGTCAGAAACATTGCAAATCGAAACTGCAGGTTGCCTTAAAGAAATATGTTCGAGATTAGGTTTAAAGTTCATTTTTAAATCAAGTTTTGATAAAGCAAATAGATCATCATCTGAATCTTTTAGGGGATTAGGAATGGATAAAGGACTTCAAATTTTAGAGAAGGTAAAAAAAGAAATAAATGTTCCTTTAATAACTGATGTACACGATGTTAGCGAGATTAATGAAGTTTCCAGTGTTGTTGATATTTTGCAAACCCCCGCTTTTTTATGTAGGCAAACGGATTTTATCTCGGCGGTAGCTAAATCTGGAAAACCTGTTAATTTAAAAAAAGGACAGTTTTTGGCTCCTGGGGATATGCGGAATGTTGTTGAGAAAGCCAAAAGAGCAGCAGCTGAGTCTGGAAATAATAAAGATCAATTTTTGGTATGTGAAAGAGGTGTAAGTTTTGGTTATAACAATTTAGTAAGTGATATGAGAAGTTTAGCAATAATGAGAGATACAAATTGCCCAGTAGTATTTGACGCAACACACTCTGTTCAACTTCCAGGCGGATTAGGAAATGTTTCTGGAGGACAAAGAGAATTTGTACCGGTTTTAGCTCGTGCTGCAGTGAGCGTTGGAATTTCTGGAATTTTCATGGAAACTCATCCAGAACCAAAAAAGGCATTGTCTGATGGTCCAAACGCTGTTCCTCTCCATATGATGGAGGAATTACTTGGTCAACTTATAAGAATTGACCAAGTTGTTAAAAGTTTAGACTTTTTAGAATATAAAATTGGACATTCAAACTTAAATACTTAATTTTTAAATTTTATAGGACTTTATTTTACCAATTGGGGATTACATTTTATGAGTTCAATAGTTGATGTTTTAGCAAGAGAGATAATCGATAGCAGAGGCAACCCTACTGTTGAATGCGATGTTGTACTTGATTCAGGTGTAGTTGGACGTGCTTCTGTGCCAAGTGGTGCGTCAACTGGAGCAGCTGAAGCAACTGAATTGAGGGATACAGATTCCAGTAGATTCTTTGGCAAAGGAGTAATCTCTGCTGTGAATAATATAAATAATGAAATCACTGAATTGCTTTTAGGAATAGATGTTCGTTCCCAAACTTCAATTGACAATGAATTGATAAATCTTGATGGGACAGAAAATAAATCAAGATTAGGTGCAAATGCAATTTTGGCAGTATCCGTAGCAGTTGCAAAAGCAGCAGCCATTGAATGTAAATTACCACTTTATAAGTACTTCGGTGGAATAGGTACTCTTTCTATGCCTGTTCCAATGATGAATGTCATAAATGGCGGAGTTCATGCGAATAATAATCTTGATATTCAAGAATTAATGATAGTTCCTGCGGGTTTTAGTTCTTTCAGTGAATCTCTGAGGTGTGGAAGTGAAATTTTTCATACTCTTAAAAAAGTTCTAACTAAAAGAGGAATGTCTATTGCTGTAGGAGACGAGGGTGGTTTCGCTCCTGATGTTAAAAGTCATTCTGAAGCACTAGATTTGATTATGGAAGCCATTGAATCATCTGGTTATGAACCCGGCAAGCAAGTTAGCTTGGCCTTAGATTGCGCAAGCACAGAGTTTTATGATGATGGGAATTACAATTTAAAAGGTGAGGGGAAAATATTACAACCTGATGAATTTGTTTCTTTACTTGAAAAATGGTGCAAAAGTTATCCTATAATTTCAATTGAAGATGGTGCAGCTGAAAATGATTGGGACACTTGGTCAATTCTTACTAAAAGACTAGCTTCAAAAATCCAGCTTGTAGGTGATGACTTGTTTGTTACCAACACAAAACTTTTGAAAAAGGGTATTAATGAATGTATAGCTAATTCTATTTTGATAAAAATAAATCAAATTGGAACACTTACTGAGACTTTCGAGGCAATATCTCTTGCCAAAAAATTTGGTTATACATCTGTTGTTTCTCACAGATCAGGTGAGACTGAAGACACCACAATTGCTGATATTGCAGTTGGGTCTAATGCTCAACAAATAAAAACAGGGTCGATGTCTAGAACTGACAGAACTTCGAAATATAATCAATTATTAAGAATTGAAGAGGATTTGGGCAGCTCGGTATATTACCCAGGGTATGGTGCGTTTTCTTCAATAAAAATAAGGTAGAAAATAATTTATGTATACAGGTAATTTAGAAAACCTCTTTAAGAAATATTTAATTTTATTACCTTTACTTTTGATTCAATATCCTCTCTGGTTTGGAGAAAATGGCTGGGTTGATGTTTGGAGTAAAGAGCAAAACCTAAGGGTACTGAAAAAAAAATTGATTGATGATAAAAAAAAACTTGCATTAATTAAAGCTGAAGTCAGAGATTTCAAGGATGGTTATAATTCAATTGAGGAAATAGCACGATACAAGCTCGGAATGATAAAGCCAGATGAAAAATTTTTGCAAATCTTACGGCCCGAAAAAAATTAGATTCGTTTTTGAAACAAACTTATATGATCTTTTTTACTTACTACATATAATTTATTGCAAAAATTGCACTTGATCTCAATCTCTCCTTTTTTTGAAATAATGTTTTTGCTTTCTTTTTCTCCCAACTGAAGCAATATATTTCTTACCTTATTTTTATTACACTTACATAGAAAACTTGGCGTTTCGCTTTTAAGTATTCTTTGTTCTAATTTACAAAAAATCTCCTCAATTATTTCAATCAAGTTTTTTTGGTTAAATATTGCATTTTTTATTTTTGAAATAATATTTTTTAGTTCAGTCCACTCTGTACCATCTTCAATTTTATTAGCTGGCATTTTTTGTATTAGTATTCCACCAGCAACTTTTGAATTTGCAGTTAATAAAAGATCAGAATCTATTTGTTCAGAATTTTTTAAGTAGTTTTTGATTATTTCACTGATGCTATTCCCTTCAATTTGTATGATTCCTTGGTATGGCTGTTTATTTTTTAATTTCGGATCAATGATTACACTAAATATTCCTTTGTTAGATTCATTTAACATTTCTTGAAAGCTCAAGTTTCCTATATCCAAATTTTTTTCACTTAATTTAATAGTGCTTCTGAAAGTAAAGTCTGAGTTGCACTCAGAAAAAACTAGTTTTATAGCACCCGCTCCATACAGTTGAAGTGAAACTGATCCAGTGTGTTTAATAGAAGCATTTAGAAGGATACTTGCAGCTGTAATTTCTCCCAAAATGTTTTTTGCTTCTTGAGGTAAATCTTGATGATTTTTAAGAACTTGGCGCCAACTTGGCCCTATTTGCAACATATTTGTTCTGGTATTTTCCTCGGCAAATATTAGCGTTATTAGTTGGTCTGTAGTAAATTTCATAGTATGTATACTGGCTTATATATCTGAGTTAATACAGATGATTTATAATTTTAATTTATTTTTTTGAATCTTTATTAATCATTATGGTTAATGAGAATTAAATTTTTTTTTGAGAAACTTTTAGTAACAGTGATTATGAAAAAAAACATTGTGCCTCGTGATTTAAATGTTGACTTACACATGCACTCTTGTGCATCTGATGGTCAATTGACGCCATCAGAATTAGTTATTCGTGCCGAAAAAAATAAAGTTGATATCCTTGCTCTTACGGATCATGATAGTTTAAAAGGTATACCTGAGGCAATGGAAAGTGTTTCAGGAAAACTAATGCATTTCGTTACTGGAGTTGAAATTTCTGTAACATGGGCAAACACCACGATTCACATATTAGGTCTTAATTTCGATCCATTTAACCCCAACTTAAATGAAGCAATGAATGTTGTTAAAAAAATAAGATTTAAAAGGGCTCAAGAAATTGATAAGGCTTTGATGACAAATGGTTTACCTTCAATGTTAGAGGAGGCTCTTGATAATGCTGGTTCGTCTGGTCAAATTGGAAGAACGCATTTTGCGAGAGTAATCAAATCAAAAAAAATTTGTCCTACCATACATGATGTTTTTAAATCTTATTTAGTTCCAGGAACTCCTGGCTTCGTCAAGCATACATGGATGAGTTTAACAAAAGCACTAAACTTGATCTCAGAGGCTGGTGGTTTGGCTGTTCTGGCTCATCCAGCAAGATACAAATTGTCTCCTACTGAGCTTCAGGCATTATTGGATGATTTTTCCTATGCTGGTGGTTCGGCAATTGAGGTTGCTACTGGTAGTCATTCAAAATCTGACATTCAAAAGTTTCAAACAATTGCTAATAAAAATAATTTTGAGGCATCAAGAGGTAGTGATTTTCACAGCCCGACTGAGAGTAGATTTGATGTTGGTAATGCCCCAAGTCTTCCTATTGGTAGCAAACCAATTTGGTCTCGTTGGATTTAAACAGGATGCGAGGTAGATACTAAATGTATGCTCAAAGAGTATTGTCGGGAATGAGACCAACTGGTAATCTTCACCTAGGACATTATCATGGAGTTTTAAAAAACTGGATTTCTCTTCAGGCAGAGTATGAATGTCTTTTTTTTGTGGCTGACTGGCATGCGCTAACTACTCACTATGATAATCCCAGTATTATTTCTGACAGTGTTTGGAACATGGTTATTGACTGGATTGCCGCGGGGGTTGATCCAGCACAATCAACTTTGTTTATACAATCAAGGGATCCTGAACATGCTGAACTTCATTTACTATTATCAATGTGCACACCCCTAGGTTGGCTTGAGAGAGTTCCTAGCTTCAAAGATCAACAGGAGAAAATTCATGATAAGGATTTATCAACGTATGGTTTCTTGGGTTACCCCTTACTACAAGCCGCAGATATTTTAATTTACAGAGCCGATCAGATTCCTGTTGGAGACGATCAAGTTCCCCACGTAGAATTGACAAGAGAAATAGCTAGAAGGTTTAATTTTTTGTTTGGTGGTGAAGCTGATTTTGAAAAAAAAGCACTAGAGGCAAGCAAAAAGTTGGGAGGAAAGAGATCGAGATTAATTTTAGAACTTCGACAAAAATTCCAAGAACAAGGAGATGAAATTTCCCTCGAGAGAGCTAAAGCTATTCTTCAAGATTCTCAGAATTTAACAATGGATGATCGAGAAAGACTCTTTGGTTACTTGGAAGGTGTTAGAAGACTGATTTTGGTGGAGCCACAACCTCTTCTTACTTTAGCATCTCGTTTTACAGGGCTGGATGGCCAAAAAATGTCCAAAAGTTATGGTAATACAATTGGAATGAGAGAAGAGCCTGACAAAGTTGTTGTTAAATTAAAAAAAATGCCGACAGATCCTGCACGGGTAAGAAGGTCAGATCCAGGATCTCCTGAAAACTGCCCTGTTTGGTCATTACATAAGATATATTCGAATAATGATTTATTAAGTTGGGTTAAGGATGGGTGCAAAACAGCTTCAATTGGTTGTGTGGAATGTAAGAAACCCCTGATTGACTCAATAGTTTCAGAACAAAAAGTTTTCAGAGAAAGAGCAAAACCATACGAGGAAGATATTGGTATTGTGAAAAATATCATTGCAGATGGTTGTGAAAGAGCTAGAGATTTGGCAAAGCAGACAATGCGAGACGTCAGAGAGGCAATGGACATTGATTACACATAGAGGCATCAATGAGTGAATTTATTAAGGGAAGTTTTGTAGCATTGGTTACTCCAATGTTTGAAGATGGTAGTCTTGATTTTGAAACTTACAAGAGATTAATTGATTTTCACATTAAGAGTGGAACAGATGCAATTGTAGCAATTGGAACTACCGGAGAATCTCCAACAGTGAGTTTCGAGGAGCATTTATCATTAATTGAGGTTGCTGTTCAACATTCGGCTGGTAGGATTCCTATTATTGCTGGCTCAGGAGCCAATTCCACTTCTGAAGCTATAGACCTAACAAAACAAGCTGAAAATATAGGAGTCAACGCATCTTTACAGGTAGTTCCATATTACAATAAACCCAGTCAAGAGGGTTTGTATCAGCATTTTAAAATTATTGCTGAAGCTACTAGTTTGCCAATTATCTTGTACAATGTGCCTGGTAGAACTGTTGCAGACTTATCTAATGCTACAGTTGTTAAATTATCCACAATTAAAAACATTGTTGGAATTAAAGACGCCACAGGAGATTTGGTGAGGGGCCAAGCACTTTTGAGAGATTTACCATCAAACTTTGCCGTTTATAGTGGTGATGACCCAAGTGCAGTCTCTTTGATTCTTTTAGGTGGTGCTGGAAACATTTCAGTAACAGCAAATGTTCTACCAAGAACCATGTCCAAAATGTGTAAATCTGCTTTAAAAGGGCATGCAATTGATGTGGCACAGTTAAATATTGATTTGTTAGAAATACATAAAACTCTTTTTATCGAATCCAATCCAATTCCAATTAAATGGTTAATGTATGAAATGGGATTAATACCTTGTGGAATTAGACTTCCCTTAACGTCCCCATCTTTGTCTACTAAAACCAAATTGAAAGAGTTAATTGAAAATATCAATTATTTTGAGGGCATTTAAATGTTAGAAAAAGGTTATTTAAATCTAAACAATGTTTTATCTTTATTTTTTAAATTTTTGTTATTTTCGTTTTTTTTTACTTTAATTGGTTGTTCTTCCATATCATTACCCTTTTTTGATGAAGAAAGTTCTTACGAAATTTCTAACACTGAAAATAAAATAAAGCCCCTTGAGGTACCACCTGATTTGATTTCTCCTGCAAAAGACAGAAAGTTTAGCATACCTGCGTCGGGATCTTCCTCTATGTCGGAGTTTGAGTTATCAACAAAAAACTCCAGACCTGGAGGTATTCAAAAAAATATCTTACCTGAGGTAGATGGAATGGAAATCCTTTCCTATGGTAATCATCGAGTTTTGTCAGTTAATAGGTCTGCAGAATTTTTGTGGCCAATTCTTAGGAGTTTTTGGATTAATTCAGGATTTTCAATCTTTAGAGAAATGCCCGAAATTGGAGTTTTAGAAACAAATTGGTTTGAAGATAGAAAAAAAATTCCTGATGATTTCATAAGAGGCATTTTGGGGAAAGTGTTTGAAAATGCATATGATACTGGTGAAAGAGATAGATATATTATGCGTCTTGAGAGAATTTCTGATGATCAAACAGAAATTTCCGTCGCACACAAAGGGATCATAGAGGTTGTTGGTGACAGAGCCGACGGATCTATTAGTTGGGTCAACAAACCAACTGACAGAAAGTTAGAGGAAGATTACTTAAAACAAATCATGATTACACTCGGTACTGACGAGAGAGAAGCTAGTAACTTAATCAAAGATCAGAATGTATCAATACAAACCCAATTATTTGTTAATCAGACTACAAACTATATTGAGATTTATAATAATTTTGATAGATCTTGGAGAAGAGTCGGAATGGCAATAGATAGACTAGAGTTTAGCGTTGAGGATAGAGTGAGAGCAGACGGTTCATATTTTATAAAATACAGGGATCCAACAATAGTTGGCAAGAAAAAAGGGTTTTTTTCTAACCTGTTATCGTTCGGAAAAAAATCAGAAACAGTGCAAACATATCTTGTAAAAATTACAAGTTCTGAAAATACGACAAAAGTTTCAGTTTTTGATCAAAAGGGTGCAACTAACAACAAAATAACTAAGTCAATTACTTCTATTCTGTTTGAACAATTAAAGTGAAATTTTGTTGTTTAGGTAGTGGCAGTGAAGGCAACTCAATCGTTGTAAAAACTGAAAGTAGTTCAAAAACAACTGTTCTAGTTGATTGTGGAATAAAATTTGACGATTTAGAAAACAGATTACTGTCTCGAGGTATAGATTTATCTGAAATTGATGCGATTTTCATAACTCATGAACATATTGACCACATAAGAAGTGCATTAAAATTTGCAAAAGTTTTCAACACTCCTATTTTTATGACCCATGGAAGTTTTTACAGTGTGTATAAATCTTATGAAAAAATTAATTCAGTCTCAATTATAAGGGCAGACAATACAGTTGTTTTCAATGATTTAAAAATTGCTCCGTTTTCAATCCCTCATGATGCAAGAGAACCGGTCGCTTTAATAATTCAAGATACTGCTCATAAACTTGGAGTGCTCACAGACACTGGATCTATCACCCCTAATATTGTAAGATCAATGGCAAATCTTGATGGTGTGGTTTTGGAATTTAACTATGATGAGATAATGCTAAAAAAAAGTGATTATCCTGAAAAATTGAAAAAAAGAATCTCATCTCCTTATGGTCATTTGTCAAATAAGGCAGCAACATATTTGCTTGAAAAAATTTTTCATCAAAACATTCAAGCAATTGTTGCCGCACATTTAAGTAAGAAAAATAATAATCCTGATTTGGTTTCGTCAAAACTAAAATTATTTAAAAATGATGCACTTAAAAAAATCATAGCTGACCAATCAGAACCTACTGGTTGGATAAGTTTAAATAAGTCTTAATTTTTCTTGTTTTCATTAATATTCATGAAAACAGATTTTGTGCTTGCATAATAAGAACCGTGAGCAATTGCCATAAAAATAAGAGATAAAGGTAATATCCCGAATGCAATTAGTTGTTTAACTCCTGTAAAAATGTTGGATAATATACCCATGATAAGAACACTTGTTAAAATTATTGAAAACCAAGTGATACCGTAAAAAAGAAAGCTTTTTCGATTCAACCAGACTGCAAAGAAAGAATAAAAGATGGCTTTAGAAGCACTAAATTTATGCCAAGCGACTAGTTGAGGGGCAAACCAAAAAGACATCATAACGGGAATGTAAGTTATTACTGCAACAATTGCACCATAGCTGCTCTTTTTTGAATCATCAGCATTTAATTGATTTGACAATTCTCCTGGGATAATAAATGTTAATAGTGAGCCACCATCAGCAGTAACTGAAATAAAAAGCACTATCAATACTGCAAATATATATAGAACTCCAAGTAACAGCATTGGCTTTAGGTGTGGCCCCGTGAATCCAGAAATAATTAATTTTGGGAATAACGTTCGATCTTCATCTATAGCCCGAGCTAATGCTATAAATCCAAAAGCAATTCCTGGTGATAAAATAAGACTAACAATCAACCCAAGTAAAGGTATTAATCCAAATAAAAACATTGCAACCCAGTAGGTAAATAATGAGAAAATCCAGATTAGTGGTTGTTTTTTAAAAATATTAAAACCTTTGACGAGCCATGTCTGACCATCACGCCAAGCAACTAACTTCGGTTGTTTAGACATTAACAAGGTTTTTCTCTCATTTCTAACTTTCTTTTAAATAAAATTTTTTCGTAAATAGTTGGATCTTTAGGAGTTAAAAGGTTAGCTTCTCTGGGTATATACCAATCATAAAGTCTTGAAACCCAAAATCTAAAAGCTGCAGATCTTAAAATCATTGGCCACGCCTCTATTTCTGACGAGGACAAAATTCGTATACTTTGATAACCATTAAGAAGAGAGTCGAGTTCATTTTTTTTAAAGGTTCCAATATCTTGATGTTCGTGATGAACTGTCCAATCATTAGCAACAACTGCAAGGTCAAATAGCAAAGTATCAAATCCGGCAAAGTAAAAATCAATTATGCCTCCCAGTTTTTCTTTTACAAGATGAACATTCTCTATTTCTTGAGAATATTTATTGGTTATCTTTTTATCATTTTCGATGAACAAAGCATTGTCTCTGAAAAGATCAGCATGAATTACTGCCTTAGGTAGAGATTTGTATATGGAAGTATTATAAAAAAAATCTTGTTCATTTAATTCTTTGAATAAAAAATTTTGTTGATCTGAGGATAAAAATCTTAGTATCTTAGGAGAGGTTTGTTTCCACCATTTCAGACTTCTAGTGTTGATTTGAGAATCAGGAAAATCCCTTGCATCTTCATGAGCGATCGCTAGAGCTTTACCGATTTCATAACAATGAAACATGTTAGGGCAATCAACAGTTCTCCCATCCAGTTTGCTTACGATTGTAGTCGGTTTTCCATCACATAGTTGCAAAAATTGACCTTGATTATTTAAGATCGGAAGA
>NHHF01000052.1 GCA_002171155.1 Betaproteobacteria bacterium TMED156 | reverse complement strand
CCGCGTCCAGAACATCTCAAATAATACGTCGTTCACAAGGTTAGTCTTGTTCTAGCACAAGACAGCTATTAAGTATCAAATATAGTATCAAATATAACAAATCCAGATGTTCGGTTAAGAAGGTATCTGGAAACCTCCTCAAGAACTATGCGGCAAGCGCAAAGTCCTCGAAAATTTCAATGTCATCATTGGCATTTATAGTTTTGAGTGTTTTTACTGTGACCTCACTCACACAGCCTTGCACGTATTATTATCCTTACCCTGTCGAAACCTGGTCACCCCCACATTAATTATTCACTAACTGGTTTAATCGGCCTAGGTGGCTTTGCTTTTTTTGGTTCTCTTATCTCTATCATTTGAAAGTTTCCGGAAATTGTTTTCTTAATTTGATTTGTGCCTTTATCCACTCTCTTGCTGCATCTTCAGCATCTTGAGGATTCATGCGTTTAAAAAGAGGATTGTTTCTAGCATTCCAGTGCACTGATTTTATTCCAACCTCCGCGCCCATATGTACGCCAGTTTCAAGGTTCTTTAAAGATCGCGGATTCCAATCTAATATATCTAAAATGTCCTTTTCTCTATCGCTTAAAGCTTCACCGCGGTTACGCCTTACTTGTGCTTTGAAAAGCTCTTCTTGGCCAATGTCTTTTGGTTTTACATTTGTTCTAGGTGGACGAAATTTTATGTCCATTTGCTTTTTCTTTTTAATTTCTTTTTTAAGTTTTTCTTTGTATCGTTTCTTTCCGTACTTTTTAATACCAGATTTTACAGTTTGTTTTAAGCCTTGTTCTGCAATTTCTTTCCCAATCACTACTACAGCTCCGGCGCCCGATGCAATTGCAGCGACTGTAAATACTGCATCAACAACTTCTACTGCAGTGCCCAAGCTTGAAAGAAACGAATCTATGTCTTCCTCTGATGGCACCGGTTTTCCCGGAGTACCTATTACTACTCCGGGCGCGCCAGTCATCCTACCCATCGATGGGTCAAGTTCTAATAACAAGAACTTTCTCCAATTTTCCATTATAATCTTCATATTTTTAATCTCAGTACTTATTTGCAACAATCAGCGCATTCACACTTACAACATGAGCAACATTTACATTGTTTTACATTTTTCATAATATATCCTCCTAAAGATAACACACTAATTAGATAAAAGTCAATAATACTTTAAGATTAATTTACCATTTACGGCAGGACCAGTATCTTGCTTTCCACTTTGGTCCTGGATTTTTACAGTTGTGACGTGCCCGGAATGATTTTCGGGCTTTCTTGTTAGACTTTCGTATTTTCATTGTTTTTTCGCCTTTTTTCTTGGCTGATGAGCCGCCATGACCAAAGTTGACTTTTACAACATTGCCTTTTGCATTTTTAACATAAACTTTAAACTTTTTCACGTCGCCGCGGGTTGGTTTGTTGAGAGTGACTGTACGGCCGCGATATTTGGCTTCCGGTATTAGATCTGGGCATCCGCATGCAGCTTCAGATAAAACTTCATAAAGACACTGTGGGCACGGAGTTTCTCCATTTTCATCAATAGCGTCTTGTAAGTGATCATAAAGAGTAAAATGCGATTCTACTAATATTTCTTCTGTCAATCCCACCATATTTTCTGTAGTCAAAGACTGACCTACTAAATCTGAATCTCCTAAAAGTCTTGCCAATTCTTCATCACTTAATCGAGATAAAATATTAATCATCTCTTCGCGGTTCATATTGACAGAACCCTGTTCTTCAAGTTGGCCGTGGTCGCGAGCAATATTGCCGGCGATATACCTTGCCGCAGAAGACATATAATCACCTGCTTTAGTAATTTTCGTTTCAAGCCACTCTGGCAAATCATCTTCGTCTTGAATCAGATCTAACAGAACTTTTACATCCGCCATTAGATGAGCTAGTGTAGTGCGATGCATTCGAGCCTCTTCTGAATTGTGAACATTCTTGTGTTTCATGGGACCGGAATCACCGCAACCACCAGACATTGGAGAAAAATCTCTCTTGCCGGGTGCGCAGCTGCCTTCTTGAATTTTAATTTTTATTTTTTTCATGACTTTTTCCTCTTTCCCTTTTTTTTGGAGTAGGTGCTGACATTTTTTGCCTTACCTTTCCTATCTGGGTTTGGATCTTCTTTTCTTTTTCTTCTAGCGGCGGATTCTTTTTCGCTTTTAGACATTTTTGCTGCATCTTCAGGTGAAGCACACTTTGGCTTTGTTGTCTGGCCAGGCTGTTTTGCGCAAGGCTTACCATCGTATTTTCCACCTACTTGTTCCCAGCCCTTTTGCCCATCTCCGTCTCTATCGTCAAACCATGCTCTCAGACCCTCTTCTCCCAAAAGATCACCTGATTCGGCTTCATCATTATTTTCGTCCGCTTTTACACAGTTTCTGTATGTTTTTCCATACATTTTTTTAGTTTTTCTTGTTGGGTGCGTTTTGTAGCCTTTTTGACACCTTTCATATAAAGCTATTTCAAGTTCTTCTTGAATAATCTGTAAAAGCTCTTCTTTTGTCATTTTTTTAACACTCGCAGGGAGCTTTCTCGCAGCTAGGGCATTTCTTTTCTTTAAGTTTTTTAATCTTTTTGTGATCTCTTTTACCGTGAACCTCAGCTAACGAAGCCTTCGTAATCAATATATCTTCTGCTGCAACGTCTTCTAAGATTGTTCCATCTGGCAATTTCATATCATAGTGGGTTACTTTTCCAAGATCAAAATCATAATTGTGATGAATTGCTTCTGCTTCTATTATCCTGCCCTCGTGCTGAACTCCTCCGTGATGAACACAATAATGATTTGGAGCAAAAGCTCCCTCATCGGCTTCTTCGATTGGGTCTTCCTCCTCATCTTTTTTATCTTGCTTGCCCTTAACATGTTTAGCTAGTTGTGGAGGAACTTTACCCTTTTTCTTCTTACCTCCATCATCGTCGCTTTTCTGGTTCAAGAAAGCAGGCTTGTCATCATCTGTTCCTTTTTTACCATCTGGACCTGGGCCCATTGGCATTTTACCTTCTTTTAAAAACTTATTCCAGTTTTCCATTATAATTTTAATGTTCATTGATCAACTCCTTTATTTCTTCTTTTTACTTTTATTGCCCCAGTTTTTCGCGCCGACTTTTCTACATTTAACTAGTGCGCCAGATGCATAAGCTGAAGGCCAGACAGAATATCTAGATTTAACTTTATGATAGCAAGCATCTTTTTTACCAGAAGACTTTTTCGTTTTCTTTTTTCGCTTTTTACGCTTCTCTAAAACAAACTTTATCTCTTCTTCTATAATTTTTATAATAATTTTATCTGGTGTTTTTGCAGTTTCATCATCTTGGAGAATGTAGTCTCCATGCTCATGCTCTCCTACATCGTCCATAAGTGCTAGAGCGGCCTGAATTTCTTCAGCTTCAGCATCAACATCTGGAGAGTCTAGAAAGGGATCTAATCCAGCGGCGCCTCCCTCATCTTTGAGAATACCTCTAAGAACTTCCGGGTCTATATGAATGTAATCTTTTTCTGCGTATTCTTTATGATCTTCTTCACTGTCTGCGTCGAGGACATCATCAGAATTAGGATCATACATTTTGTGAGGTTTAAATTGTTTTTCTTCTTTTAATGGGTCTTCAAAACTTATCATAATACCACTCCATAAAAACTATATACTTAACTAGTTTTTACTAGATTGTTTTTCCACAGTTATAGGCCTATTTTGATGAAGAGCTGCTCTTAGGGTGGTAATTGAAGTCTTTTTCTAAGTTGTAAGATTTAAGATAATGTATTAATTCAGATTTTTTCATTCCTAAAATTAATTGAGCTTCTTTCCTAGAATTTGCTTGAGATAATGCAAATCGCAAAACAGCTTCTTTGCATATGTCAGTTGAATATTTTAAAAGTGGAAAATTAAATAATTTTCCACCAAGAAGAGAGGTTGTAACTAATAACTTTAATGTTATTAATTCTTCCAATTTTAAAAATTTTATTTTTTCAAGAAAATCATTATCTATCTTTTTTTCTTTCAATAATTTATTTTTTAAATTGTAATTTTTATTAGAAGAAGTTGTTTTAGGTTTTTTTAATGAACTATCTTTTATCGCTGTTTTGCCAACCATCCTACCAAGGGTAACATATCAATGTTAAATTTTCAAGTATTTTTATATTGAAGCCGATTCTTGGCTTGAGGTTGCCTGGTTGTATGTTTCACTTTCAGGCTCTTCGATAGATTTTGCAGATTCATTATCCCATTTATCAAAATAAAGCTTCATATTGGCAATCAAATAGTCATAAAACATTTCTTGATCTTCTGCATTATCTAACTCAGCATAATAATCAACTATTGATCTTTCTATTGTAGGATAAACTCTTTCGGCCTTGTTTCTACCTGTCGTGTCTTCACCTGAAATTGTGGCTAATTCGTCATCATCTTCTACAGGTTTAGCATCTTTTTCAGAACCATCTGAAGCATCAATAAACTTTTCTCTATCTTCATCATTAACTCCCAAGACATCGATCCCGACATCACTTTGTTCAGCAACCTGGGCCTGGTCTAAAGAATCAGTATCATTTAATTTTACAGGCGCCAATGTATCTTGAGTCCATTGTACCAAGTGGGCTCTAAAAGATTTTTTCTGTTCTTCGTCGGTTGTCAAAGTTTTGTAAACATTTCGAATAGTAGAAAGAATGTTTGTATTCTTAAATAAGTCTTTTAAAGTGTTGATTCCAGTACTATCATGCAAATCAGTCGTAGGATCTTCTACTTCTAATAATACTGATTGATCTAAAATCATATTTCGAAGATGCAATCTTAGACTATGTTCTTCTAAAATTTTAGATATATCCTCTTCATGTTGTTTTGATTTGATAATAAAAAACTCTTTTAAACCTTTGCGAATTTTCATACGAAGTGCTTTTTCTTGTTTATTATTCATTTTTTTATCCCTTTTTCCTGGTGTTATATTCTGACTCGGAGCTCCCTGAACATGGCCTCCGGCCATTGAGGACATCTCTTCAATATCTTCTTCTGCCAAAAATGCGTTAGATATATTTTTTGGCCGATCTAAATGGAACCCGCCTCCATATTTTGTTAAATCTTTTCTACCCATATCTAAATAGGTTCTATGTGCTTTAGAAAGCCTTGTTCGCATTTTTCTTTGAAATTTGCTGTTAGAAGACCCTGCCTTTGGCGCCGATTGTCTTTTGAAGCTTTCATAAAATAAATTAGCTTGTTCAAAAATTATCTCATTAAGAGGATCTATTTCTTCTTCTTCAACCTGATCTGACTCGTTATCTTGAGTATCTACAGGGTTTAATCCCAAAATTCCCATAATGGCCAGTTCATCTCCAGGTCTGGGAACAAAATCTCTTAAGAATTCTAAACCAATAGGATCTTCGGTTGCTATATCAATAAAATCTCTCATATCTGAAGCGTGAAATAAATCCTTGTCTCCGACCTTTCCTTCAAGCCTCTCTTCTTCTGACAAATCACTTGTAGATATTCTTCCTTTTCCTTTGTTCAGAATACTAGCAACACTAGGGTGCTTGTCTAAAAGTGCTAGATATTCAGAAGAATGCTTAAAAGGTCCTACTGCCATTTTTATTATTTTAAGATCAGGTCTCTTTTCTTTGCTTTTATCCATTATTTTTTGGCTGTATCTATCTGCATCACTGCCTTTCGCCCCGACACCTAATATAACTGTGGCATTTTTTGGAGCTGCATAAATGTTGCCTGGAGAAGCAGGGTGTTGTATAAAATTTATTGCAGTCATCATTGGCGATGCAACACCATCTGGACCTATCAATACTCGCGCTTTATTTTTAATAGAAGATTTATCGATCATTGCGTTCCAGCATTGCACTGCTTGGTCTGCAGAAATTGTTGCCCCACTTTTTAAAGACCTGCCTGACAATTGAGGTGCTGAAACAAATATATAAATCAAATCTGCCTCTGCAGCCAAAGCTTCGGCTGCTAAGACATGCCCTTTGTGAGGAGGTTTGAAGGATCCTGGAAATAAAGCTATCTTTAAGGCTCTAGTATTGACTTGTGAGCCATTTTCTTCTGAACTTTGAGGCTCTATAGGGCCAAAGCGTCCATAGCGCTCAGTGCCCAGTATTTGGTTGCTAGGAGCAAACCAACCAGTAAACTTATAGGTGGTTCCATTGTAATCAAAAACAAAGCCTTCAGACGGTGTGTTAACATTTTTTACATCTTGTAACTTTGCTAGCTGTTTTTCAAGGTCTTCCTTTGCCGCTTCATTTGCAGAATTTTGAATTTTTTTAATTGATTGTTTTAACTCATTTTGAAGGTCTTTTATGGCTCTTTGATTATCTGATATAAACGAAGAATTAAAATCTTGCAATATAGCGTTTGTGAACTCATAGAGAGAGCTACTTAAAGCTGCGGTATAATGTTGGTACTTAAAGCCTTTATCAAATTGTTTAATTTCATCTGTTAAATCTTGAGGCAACCCTGAAGTTAATTCTCTTATATTAATAGGGGGTTCGTGCAAACTTTGCCCTGTTTTAGGGTCCTTTGTACCACATGGAATTAATATGTTAGGATCTTTCAAGCTCTTGCATAAACCCATCAATCGCAAGATAAAAGCTTTGTTTCTATCATCGGTCATGCCAAAATTATCAATTAATGGCTTTATTTGTACCATTACTAGATCTTGTATTGTGTTTATATCGTTTAATCCAAAATCAGAAACAACATTATCTATAGCTTCTATAGTAGGTCCCAAGACACTTGCAGCGCGCTCCATACCAGCCGGGTCTAATTTTCTACGTGGGTGTGTTTCTATAGAAAATACACTTGCCTCTTCGGTTGATTTACCTATTAGGGAGTTTTCCAAAACAGAATAACAAACACTTACTCTTTTTAAGGATTCTGGATCGTCATGTGCAAGTGCCGTATCTGGATTAAACATTGCATGTCCCACCTCATGAATCAATAAAGTTTTTTTATCATATGGGATTACGTTTTGAGTTCCGGCTGCCCTAGGATCACCTTCTTCACCATCAGGCGTCCCAGGGTTCATAACTTCTGTGTTAAAATATATGTTATCTTCTTTGTTGCCGAATATTTTAAACTGAGTATCTTCATCTAGCTGTTTTATAGTGTCCTCAAACGTTTGAAGAGCCTCTACAAAACTATATCTTAATGCTTGGTTTGGATGCGCGGAGAAAAAATCATCAAATTCTTCTACATTTAAGCCGCCGGCTTTAATATGGGTCTTGTTCCGTATCGCCCGAGCACGCTGAGTCTTAATGTCAAAGGAGAGAAAAACATTTTGACCGTCTGTCTTTTCAGTTCCTCGGAGTTTTCCATCAACAGCAGCTTGAAGTAATTGCTTTAATTCACCAAAAGTAATTTCCCCATTATCATAAATATGATTCATATGTCCAGCAACAGCGCCTTCTTGGAGAATATTTTTATTCATCTTAAACCTCAAATAGAATCTATTTTGTCCACTCTTTTAAAAGCTTCTCAAATAAGTTAGTATTTCTATCTTCAAACCGAGCCTCATAAAGAGTGTTCTCTTCTTCTGGAGTTTTAATTTTACCTTCAGGTACCGTCTTAGGACGGCTTCGCAATTTTCTCGGATTTGGTTCTTCTTCATCACCGGCAACTTGATCAAAAGCTTTTCTTAGTTTATCATCATCACCAGCTATTTCCTCCGGTGAAGGTATAGCAGGGATAACCCCTTGCTTGGAAACATCGGCCTTCATCTTGGCAAGACTTGTTGCCGCGCCGCCGCTGTCCATGATTCCACTTCTGAACCCGTGTAAATCAGATGCAAACTCAGCATCTTTTCTGGCTTCTCTTTTAATCATATAATCTGCTAATTTAAATATTTTAGCCATCACTGCTCGATCATCTCCTCCGTCCGCCTTCTTGAAAAAGGCTTGATTATCTAAGAGTGTGTACATAAGCATTCCTGTACTGCGTACATATTCTTTATAGCTTTCGGCAAATTTCTTGGCCGCGGCCTCTGCATCAGGGGTTGGTCTTGGCAAGCCTGCCCTCGGGTGCTGCTCATTAAGATTTTTCTTCTTTGGGGCATTTAACTTTTTATTTAACAATTTTCCTATTGTTTCTTTTAAAAGTTCTTTTGTTAACTTTTCTTTTTTTACAGACATTTTTTTGCTCTCCTTTTTTAAATAGTTCTGTTCTGCTACTCGCATTTTGTATTTTAGTTTATTATTTAGACTATCTTCCCAATCTCGAAAACACATATTACCCTGTAAATAGGCTTCTTCCTCCATTTTACGCATATGTTCATTTTCTTGGGCATAGTTTTTATTTAAAGTCTTCATCTTTTCAGGAGCAAGATCCCCTCTTTCATTTTGGCAATGGTGAATCAATTCATGTGCAAACGATCTCATTATGTCTTTTGGATGCCTACCAGATATATAAAGAGTCACTGACATTTCAGCTGGGTCGTAATGCGCAGTTCTTCCAAGTAAACACTCACTATTAGTGTTATCCTGCTTCAAAAATAACTTAGGCGGATTTTGAAAACTTAATCTATCTTTAGCAAATATCATAAATTTTGATAATAATGGCTTTAAATCATTTATCATAAACCGCGAAAACCTCTAAATGTAAATAGTTTTAGTTTTTTTGATCTCCAACAAAAGTTTTATAATAACCAGTTGGGGATTGCCCACGAATATTAAAAGCACCTTTAGAACTAAACCTAAAAGGAACAGCACCACCAGATCTTGTAACAAGAGTTGTGCTTGTAACTGATTCTGTTATATACTCATCAACAACTTGATCTACAAAATTAGCGCTTCCACTAAGTACAACAATTGCGCCGTCGATAATATCTTCCGCTGCATTTCTAGTAAAGTTTGGAGCGCCTAAAGCTAATAAACTTCCGCTTAATCCAAAATTTACACCATAGCCGACTTCTCCTGCGGTGAGAGACTGTTGGGAGTTTCCTCCAAATTTATGATTTTTACCACTACTACTGCCACCATATATAGAAGACCCGCTAAAAGGGTTATTTATAGTTTGAGAAAGAGTCCAGTCCGAACTCGACGAAAGATAAATATATGCTCGGCCTTCTCCATATGTCTGATTGACAGAAGTATTGGAAACCCAGTATGGAGAATACGTAAATATTGAATTTTTTCTTATTTTTAATCCTAATCCAAATTGTGAATATGTTGTATCATTTTGAGCACCAGTGGCAACAAACTCAGTTATTGGATCATTTAATCTTTTGTCTAGATTCCATCCGCTCGAAGATGATTTAAAGACAAAAACTGCACTTTTTTGTCTTGCATAATTAGAAGAGCCAATATTAATCTCTTTTCCTTCTGCCGATGCAGCAATGTAGCTTCCACTTATAGAACACCCCATATAGCCAAAAAAACGAAAAGTTCTATATTCTGAAGCTCCATAAGTTGAACCAAAATCAGAAGTAACATCGCTAGTAATCCCTGCATCTTGTAAATTTAACTTACGCTCTAGGGCCCAGCCATCTGCTGAACTTGAATTTATAATATAAATTGTACCCGCGTCGTTGTGGTAATATTCGGCTCCTATGCCTTCAAGGGATCCTACAATTATTCTTGTACCATCAAAGTCCATAGCTACACTTGAAATACCTACAGATCCACCGGTATTAGCTGCACCGCCAGAAGTTCCATTATCCCTTATGAGTACAGAATCTTCAAATTCCCACCCAGAACTTCCACTTTTGAATATTCCTAAGTATCTTTCATATTGACTAGAGCCGCCCGTCGCCCTGGTAAAACCAGATGTGACCAGTCTATTTCCGTGTATCTTTACTGATAAAAATGTATTATAGCCTACATCAACATCAACAGCAGCGCCGTCGTTATAACTGGCTGTTGTTAAAGTTTGTTCTAGATTCCATCCAGATGATGAGGATTTAAAAATATGTAATCTTGAATCAGCGCCGGAACTTACATATGCAGGCGCCGCAATATGATTTTCGTAAAGGCTAAAATCTCTACCTATTCCTAATGCAGTTGTAGAAACACCACCAGATGAGGTAGGAATATTAATATAACCATTTAAGGCCCAACCAGTAGATCCTGTTTTAAAAATTGCTATGCCATTATGCTTTGCACTGGAGGATTCTCTGTGGACATTCGTGAATATTTCATTACCACGAATATCCATTCTTGAACCAATCAATGCATATCCCAAAGTGCTCTGCCCATCTCTGTTTGGATTAAGCAAGGCAATGTCAGCTGTACCTGAAATGATCGCCCAATCTGTCAATGTTGATGATGTTGAATTGATCCAGGAATAATTATTTAAAACAGACTGAGTTACACTCTGTGTTACAACGCTTTGGCTTACTGAACTGCTAGGAAAAGTGGTAATGTAATTATTACTGGTGTTAGAATAAAAATTTATTATGTATTTATCATCAATAGAGCTGCTAATATAATTTAATTTCGACATAGCTAAATAAATAGGTTAAATATATTCTTTATCTCCCGAAAAGATTACTTCTGTTTTTTTATTAACTTCAAGTTCTATTTTTCCAGAAATCCAAAGTTCAATATCTTCTCTAGATTTGAATTCATACAAATTCGGCCCGTCATATAAGCACCAAGAGCCAATTTTATCAAGTATATCCATCTTATTAATAATAAGTTTATCTATTCCATTTATTCTTGAAGCCATTTTTAGCATATCAAAATCAAGCCAATTTATCTGCCGCGGCCTTCCCGTGGTTGCTCCATATTCTTGCCCTAGTTCTCTTATGTTATCAAAAACCTCATCGGGACCTTCAAAATCTTTGGCGCCAACGTAAGTTTCATATATTTTTGCAACACCCCAAACATTTCTAATGCACTTTGGGGGTACTCCGTTTAATATAGCTGAACCGACTGTACAATGACTAGAAGTTACATATGGGTAATCTCCCCAATCCGGATCTAATCCAAATCCTTGGGCCCCTTCAAATAAGATGCTTATATTATCATATTCTGTATTTTCATACAGTTCATCATACATGCTTATAATATAAGGACTCAATCTCGGATCTTCCATAGCACGAACACCTTTTCTAGCATATTTATCTCTATATGCAGGCCCATTTCCTCTTTTGGTTGTTCCAATTTCTTCATCTTTACTATCCTGTATGCGGTGAAAATCAGTAATAAGATGAGCGTTAGAGGCAACATGTACAAGTTTCTTCGCCGGAATTCCAGCATTTTCCAATTCTTCTAGTTCATCTAGAAAAGTGTCTACATGGACAACGCATCCGGGTCCTATAATTGATTTGATACCAAAAAAAACACCACAAGGAATGTGGTGAGTTACAAATTTTACTCCGTTATGGTAAATGGTATGACCCGCATTACAACCTCCATTATATCGAATTATATGAGTATACTTATTTTCTTTACATAAAGCATGCGCAACTTTTCCTTTTCCACAGTCTCCATATTGGAGATCCACCACAACATCAGCAATCATAATAACCTTTCTAAGACAGACGTTTATAATACCAGATTATTTTCTTTGTTTTAACTTTCTTTTAGCAGCGGAAGGATTTCTCATTGTTAGTAAGAGGTCATTTTTTAGAGATAATAAATTTTTTTCTAATTTTCTAATTTTCCATACACTTGCCGCGGCAAAAACAAGAAACGATATATCTAATATCATATTCATGTTCATCCATCCTAAAAAAGTCATTTTTTGATATACTCTTGAATATCTATATCTATATCTTCATCATCTTCGGTATTTGTCAAGTGATCCCAAGGAGCTGGCTTGGAAGGGTCCATTAAATCAGAGGTTGAAGACAGTGGGTGATCATCAAATTCTAAATATTCTTTTTCTTTATTTTTAAAATAATCTTTAATTTCTTGTGTTATATTATAAAATTTTTTAGTTTTATATTTATATGCTTTTTTTTGTTTCATT
>NHHF01000051.1 GCA_002171155.1 Betaproteobacteria bacterium TMED156 | reverse complement strand
CTATGGCGGCAATATGGCCCGTCTGTTTGCCGTCATCGTGCTGGTGGTCGCCTCGTTCACTTACGTCACGGCGCAGATTAACGCCACCGGCACTATCGCGGCCCGCGCGCTGCAAATTCCTTTTGAGATGGGCGTCTGGTTCGGTCTGCTCGGCATTTTGCTGTGTTCCATGCTGGGCGGTATGCGCGCTGTGACATGGACCCAAGTTGCCCAATATATTGTGCTGATTATCGCCTATCTGGTGCCTGTGTTCTGGATGTCCAATGTGCAGGGCTTTGGCCTCATCCCGCAATTTTCTTACGGCGGCGCCGTTGAGCGCATTGGCGAATTAGAAGCCTTGCAGGGCGTTGGCACTTTAATGCCGACAGAAAGCTTTGCAGGCATGCGGGCGCTGACGACCGCGCATGCCAAGGCACCGGATTCGGCCATGGCAAGCTGGAAATTCGTGACGCTGGTGCTGGTGTTGATGGCGGGCACGGCCTCGCTGCCGCATATTTTGATGCGCTATTTCACAACACCATCCGTGCGTGAGGCGCGCCGTTCGGTTGTGTGGTCGCTGTTTTTCATCTTCCTGCTGTATTTCACGGCACCGGCTTTGGCGACCTTCACCAAACTGCAAATTATGGACCCGAACCTCGCAACCGGCATTATCGGCAAATCAATTGCCGAAGTGCAGACGCTGGACTGGATCCAGAAATGGGGCAATGTCGGCTTCCTTGCCATTTCCGACAGCAATGGCGACGGCCTACTACAGATTAACGAGTTCTTCATGCGCGGTGATATCGTTGTTCTGGCGACGCCGGAGATTGCCGGTCTGCCTTATGTCATCTCAGGTCTGGTGGCGGCTGGTGGCATGGCGGCGGCTATGTCCACGGCGGACGGGCTGTTGCTCGCCATCGCTAATGCCCTGTCGCATGATCTGTATTACAAAATAATTGACCCTACCGCCGATACCCGCACACGACTTATCGTGGCGCGCATTCTGCTCATTGTCATCGGTGCCGGTGGCGCACTAGTCGCCAGCCTCAAGCTTTCAAGTATTTTGGGTGCGGTGGCGTGGGCGTTCAGTTTCGCGTGTTCTGGTATGTTCTTTCCGCTAGTATTGGGTGTCTGGTGGAAACGGGCAAACCGCCAGGGCGCGGTGGCTGGCATGGGGCTTGGCTTCCTTGCGGGCTCGGCCTATCTCTATCAGGTGCGCTTTGCTGGAATGGAGCCATGGCTTGGCATTGACCATTTGCGCTTCGGCATTGTCGGCATGACCGTCAGTCTGGTCGCCATGGTGGTTGTTTCCTTGCTCACGGAACAACCCGACGCCGAAACACAAGCGATGGTTGATGAAATTCGTATACCCGGCGGAGCGACCTTTCTGGAACAAGAAACTTAATCCATCTTAAAACGAAGCTGGCGGGGCTTTGCGCGCCACCCGTTTTTTTCGACATAAGGATAGATGATGAGGAGCAAACACATTGGCACAAGCATTTCCTCTTTGGGTCATCATTATTGATTACAGCCTCGGCGTGGTTATGTGGACATTGATCGGGCGCACCGCCATGAACATGTTTCAGCCGGAAAATTCAGACTTCTTTTTCATGCAAGCCTTTGTAAGGCTTACTGATCCACTCATTCGGCTTTGGAAACCCGTAACCCCGCCGTTTCTGCTGCCGCCTCTGGTGCCGCTTTATGTGGCGTGGTTCTTCTATCTGGCCCGTTTTTATGTAGTGCCGTATCTGCTGGGCTATTCGGTGATGGGCATGTTGTCTTTCCCACTGGAGGGCGAGGTCGCCGCCGGCCTTTATGCAATATTTAATCGCTAAAAAAACGGCCGCCTGAAAAGGCGACCGTTTCTTTTTTAAGATTACGAGGTCGGCCTAGAAAATAACCAGTGCCTCACGAACAGTCATAATTAGCAAAGCGACCCATGAAAGAGCGAAAACACCGAAACGCAGCATCACTAAATTGACCGTGCTCTGGATAAGTGAGTGTACAACCCGCAAAATTACAAACGACCAGGCGCAGGTAACAGCCGTTGCATCACCATGCCCTAATACAGCGATCGATATTACGATTGCATAGAATAGGGTTGGCTGCTCGAATAGATGATTATAATTATCTGCAATTCGAGAAACTTCTGACGGCAATGTCATAGTACTTGGGTGCGCCGCATCTTGCGGATCAATTCCTGCCTCGTTCATGGCCGGAATGCGCGTGGCATACATCCAAAGCATCATAACCCCAGTCCACAGGCCCAAGGCAATAACGGGTTGTAAAATTGCTGTAGGTTCCATTTTTCCCTCCTTCAATATCAATTAAACGCTGAAAGACTGCCCCGTTTTGCTACCATGAAGCAACAGGAAAGCACCGAGACAACATCAGGGCAGATTTTGGCGGAGGAACTATGAGCGGTCTTATTGTCTACACGGCGCGTAAAATTCAAACAATGGAGCCCAGCCAGCCAGTTGGGCATGCGATCGCTGTGCGTGACGGCCTCATCCTTGAAGTAGGCACGCTTGAAAGCCTGAAACCGTGGCTTGAGCGTTATCCGCATACAATCGACACGACCTTCGAAGATAAAATCATCATGCCGGGCTTTATTGACCCGCATTTGCACCCCAGCATGGCATCGGTTATTTTGCCCATGCAGTTTATCACGGCGCTGGAGTGGAAACTGCCTTGGGGTAACTCACCGGCTGTCGGCTCGCGCGAAGACTATCTGGAAGCACTCGCCTCCCATGCGAGCGAACCGAATGACGCGCCATTTTTCACATGGGGTTATCACCGAGACTGGCACGGCAACATCACCCGTCCCGATATCGATGCGATATGCTCAGACCGGCCGATTATTGTCTGGCATCGGTCATTTCACGAAGTCATTATGAATTCGGCGGCGCTAGCCCATTTTAATCTGGAAACAGGCGCCATCGCCGAGCATCCGCAAATTGATTTGCCGGCAGGCAGGTTTTTCGAAACGGGGTTGCGGCTTGCCATCGCCGCGCTTAATCCGGCTTTAATGTCGTCTGACCATTTCGGGCTCGGCATGACGCGCCTGAAACAAGTGGCGCATTTTGGCGGCCACACGCTTGTCGGTGATATGGGCATCGGCATTTTCAATTTTGACATGGAGTGGCAGGCGGCATGTGCCAGCCTTGATACACCGGACACGCCCTTCCGCGTACATTACACCCCCAATATTCTAACGCTGACGCCGACCGGCGATTTTGGGGAAACGCGCAAATTTGTTGAGACTCTGCCGCAGTTAAACACCGAACGGCTGTTTTTCTCTGACCATGTCAAACTGTTCACCGATGGCGCTTTTTTCTCGCAATTAATGATGGTCGCCGAACCTGGATATCTCGATGGCCATGACGGTGAATGGCTAATGGTGCCGGAAAATTTCGAAGCCGCCGCGCGCCTGTTTTGGCATGCGGGCTATAAAATACATGTACATTGCACTGGTGATTTGGGGCTAGAACTCGCCTTGGATGTTTTGGAAAAACTGCAATTTGAAAAGCCGCGGGTAAACCACCGATTTACCATTGAGCATTTGGGGCTGTCGCAGCCCGAGCAAATCCGTCGGATGAAAGATTTGGGTGCCCTGGCTTCGGTGAATATTTATTACCTTCACGAATTAAGCGACATTTATGCTCGCGAAGCATTGGGCACAGCACGCGCACACACCATGGCGCGTGCCGGTACGCTTAGCCGACATGGTATACCCTTTGCGCTACATTCGGACTACACCATGGCACCTGCCCAGCCCTTGAACTCGGCATGGGTAGCGGTCAATCGCAAAAATGTTGCCGGTGATGTGGTCGGGCCCGAAGAGCGCATCAGCGTCGAACAGGCCTTGCGCGCAATCACCATAGACGCGGCCTATGTGCTGGGGCTGGAACACGAAGTGGGCACATTACAGCCCGGCAAGCGTGCTGATTTCACCGTGCTGGAGCAAGACCCGTTCGAAGTGCCTCTGGAAGATTTACGCGACATAAAAATATGGGGCACCGTTTTTAGCGGCGTGCCTGCCCCATTGGGAAACGATTAAGATGAATATTCCCCTCGCCATTTTAGGGGGTTATTTGGGGGCTGGAAAAACCACCCTCGTGAACCGGCTATTGCGCGAACCGCACAAGGTCCGCCTGACTGTTCTTGTCAATGATCTCGGCAAGGTGAACATTGACGCCGGGCTTATTGCCGACCATGACGGCACCACCCTCACGCTGACCAATGGCTGCGCGTGCTGCCAGATGCAAGAAGACCTGACCAGCCAGTTAATGATGATGGTGGCTGACGCCCACCCGCCCGATGCCGTGCTGATCGAGGCCAGCGGCGCAGGAGAGCCTGCGCGCCTCGCGCTGGCCGTTGCTGGCATTGCGGGCTTGCAGCTAACGGGTGTTTTTGTGGTAGCCGACAGCATTACCCTGCCGCAAAAACGCCATGACAAATTTGTTGGCAAGCTGGTTACGCGACAATTGGCGCAAGCCGACCTTGTTCTGCTGAGCAAAACCGACCTAACGCCTGATGGCGCCGCGGCCACGCGCGTGCTGGTCACATCATTGACGCAAGCCCCTATTATGGACACGGGACGCATTGATGATTTTGCGGGCTTATTGCTGACACCGCCGCAAAGTGGGACCCAATCGCGTGCCACTGCAAACCGACATACCCTCCTGCCTGAAATGGTGAATGCGGGGGATGTTTTTGAACATATTTATTTTTCGCCCGAATTTCCGCTCGATATTGCGGTTTTGAAAAACGTGCTGGGCGCTTATGCCGGAAAGCTGGCACGCGCCAAGGGGCATACTGGCACGCATCGGCTTCAGCTTGTGGAGCGCTACTGGAAGCTGACCCCGGCGGCCCCTGCCACGCCGCAGCTGGTTTTTATTGCCGTTCGGGATGTGTGCGATCTCGGCGCGCTGGAAAACGACCTCAAGCAAGCGGAAATGGTGGGCCCGGCAGGACTTGAACCTGCGACCAAACCGTTATGAGCGGTTCGCTCTAACCAACTGAGCTACAGGCCCCCAAGAGCTTTTTAAGCGTTTTCGGCAAGAAAGACCACGGGATTGTGCGCCCGCGCCGCCGTCGCGTCCATTTGTGCATAGGCCAGAATAATGACCAGATCATCGGGCTGGGCGAGGCGCGCCGCCGCGCCGTTAATGCCAATGGTTTTCGACCCGCGCGCAGCACTGATCGCGTAAGTCGTAAAGCGCGCGCCGGTGTTAATGTTCAAAACATCGACCTGCTCGTTTGGCAAAATGCCGACAGCGTCCAGCCAGTCCAGATCGATAGAAATCGAACCTTCATAATTCATGTCGCATTGCGTCACACGCGCGCGATGAATTTTTGCCTTGAGCATGGTCAACTGCATGTGATGTTCCTCAACGTGCAAACAAACCTAATTGTCCAGAAAACTGCGTAGTTTTCGTGAACGGCTGGGATGTTTCAGCTTACGCAGCGCCTTTGCTTCGATCTGGCGAATACGTTCGCGCGTCACGGAAAACTGCTGGCCCACCTCTTCGAGTGTGTGGTCGGTGTTCATGCCAATACCGAAGCGCATGCGCAAAACCCGTTCTTCGCGCGGGGTTAGCGAGGCCAGAACGCGCGTCGTGGTGTCGCGCAAATTCGACTGAATGGCGGCATCGATCGGCAAAATAGCGTTTTTGTCCTCGATGAAATCACCAAGCTGGCTGTCTTCTTCATCGCCAATCGGCGTCTCAAGACTTATCGGCTCTTTGGCGATTTTGAGAACTTTGCGTACCTTCTCAAGCGGCATGGAAAGTTTTTCCGACAGCTCTTCCGGCGTCGGCTCGCGGCCAAATTCGTGCAACATCTGGCGCGATGTCCGCACCAGCTTGTTGATCGTCTCGATCATATGCACCGGAATACGGATGGTACGCGCCTGATCGGCAATCGAGCGCGTAATGGCTTGGCGGATCCACCAGGTCGCATAGGTCGAGAATTTATATCCGCGGCGGTATTCAAATTTGTCGACCGCCTTCATCAGGCCGATATTGCCCTCCTGAATGAGGTCGAGAAATTGCAAGCCACGATTGGTGTATTTTTTCGCAATCGAAATGACCAGCCGCAAATTGGCTTCAACCATTTCCTTTTTGGCAATGCGCGCCTCGCGTTCGCCCTTTTGAACGGTGCGGACAATGCGCCGATACTCGCTGATATCAAGTCCGGTTTCATTGGCAAGCTCCTGTATTTCAGAGCGCACCTCTTTAATTTCATTACGATTGTCCTGGATGAAGTTTTTCCAGCCCTTGCCGGTCAAACGCCCGACACGGCGTGACCAGTTTGCTTCATATTCATTGCCCTGATACTGCTTCAGGAAATCCTCACGCGTGACACCGGCTTTATCCGCCAAACGCCACAGCCGCGTTTCGAGGCCAACCAGACGCTTATTGATGGTGTAAAGCTGGTCGACAAGAGCTTCGATACGGTTATTGTTGAGCGACAATTCCTTTACTTCGTCGATGACCTCGGAGCTCAACTTCGACAAACGATTGCGTTGCGCGGTCGATAATTCCTTATTATTGGCCTGTAATTCGACGCTTTGGTCCTGCAGCCGACGCAATTTTTTATAAGTTCCGGCAATCACGTCAAAGCTTGCCAGCACTTTGGGCTTCAGCTCCATTTCCATAGCAGACAGCGACAAATTATTGTCATTGTCGTCGTCTTCTTCGTCCGGTTCACCCTCGGCCTCGCCCGATGGTGCACCCGATGGCGGCGGGGCTGCGCCTTCGGCACTGCGGTCAATTTTTTTGGCTTCGGGACCTGCGAAAGTGGCGTCCAGATCAATAATGTCGCGCAGCAGCACCTTGCCTTCGTTCAATTCGTCGCGCCAAATAATAATCGCCTGAAACGTCAGCGGGCTTTCGCACAGGCCCGCAATCATGGTTTCGCGCCCTGCTTCAATGCGTTTGGCAATGGCAATTTCGCCTTCGCGCGACAACAACTCCACCGACCCCATTTCGCGCAAATACATGCGTACCGGATCATCCGTGCGGTCGGTGCCGGCGGTGGTTTTGGCGGTTTTGGCGACCGCGGTTCCCGCGCTGCTTTCTTCACCGTCGGCTTCATTGTCATCATTGGCGGGGGATGCGTCGTCGTCGCTGTCATCCGTGCCGTCATTTTCGACAACCGTGATACCCATTTCCGAGAGCATGGACATAATGTCTTCGATCTGCTCGGAGGTAAATTCTTCCGGCGGCAAAACCGCGTTCAGCGCATCATAGGTGACAAAACCAACCTCTTTGGCAGTCTTGATCATACGCTTAACCTGACGGTTATTCATATCGATGAGCGGGCTGTCACCGGTATCGATTTCTTCTGTTTTCTCTGCAGCTTTTTTTGTTGCCATCTTAGTTCGCGTGACCCCTCTCACGTTAACGGTGTGTCGTTATTTCTCTCAAGCGCGGCGATTTGATTCACAATTGCGCTGAGACGTTCAAAATTTTCCTGTGTGCTATCAACGGCAAAATCGGCCTCAGCTTCGGCGCGTTCATCCATTAATGTCTTTAATGTATGGTGAACTCCGACAACTTCAAGCCAGCCGCTCTCGACAATCTCTAACGCACTGTCCTGCCGAACAAAACCCATCGTCAATGCCTCCGGCATTTGTTGTAGCTGGCTGACCAGTGCGCCGACCCCAAGCGCATCTAAATGCCCAGTCAAACCGCCATTGTCAAGCCCTGTCATAGGCTCGGCTTGCCGGTCGGCATAATCGATAATATCGAACCGCAATTTATCGAGGCTGGAGGTCTCAAAAACAAGGGTTTCAAAGAGATCGCGGTGTTTTTGCATCAAATCCGGATGGTTGATGACACACAGCACAATCAACGCTTCGCGCGCCGGCATGCCGCTGCCCTGGGCAATGGTCGAGCGGCGGGTTTCGCTTTTTGCCGATT
>NHHF01000050.1 GCA_002171155.1 Betaproteobacteria bacterium TMED156 | reverse complement strand
TTTAGGGTTCGGTCGGAGGGGTGTCCGAGTGGTTAAAGGAGGCAGACTGTAAATCTGTTAGCTTAGCTTACGTTGGTTCGAATCCAACCCTCTCCACCATTTACGGTATTTTTTAACCGTTTTGGGGGAGGATTGAGTTGAATTGACATGAGCGGGTGTAGCTCAATGGTAGAGCAGAAGCCTTCCAAGCTTACGACGAGGGTTCGATTCCCTTCACCCGCTCCAGTTTTATTAGTGAGTGTTTTTCTGGGGGTAGAAATCCTGCCCATGTGGCTCAGTGGTAGAGCACTCCCTTGGTAAGGGAGAGGTCACGCGTTCAATCCGCGTCATGGGCACCAATTTGTATGATTGCAGATGTTTTTACTTTTTAATTTTTGATTTGAAATGGAAGGGAGCCGGAGATGGCCAAGGGTAAGTTTGAGCGAACAAAGCCACATGTAAATGTCGGTACAATTGGGCACGTTGATCATGGTAAAACCACACTTACTGCTGCTATTACTGCAGTATTGTCCAATAAGTATGGTGGCGAATCTAAGGACTATGCTGACATAGATGCTGCTCCTGAAGAAAAAGCACGTGGAATTACCATTAATACTGCACACGTCGAGTATGAAACTGATGGTCGCCATTATGCTCACGTAGATTGTCCAGGACATGCTGATTATGTAAAAAACATGATTACTGGAGCCGCGCAGATGGATGGAGCAATCTTGGTAGTAAACGCTGCTGACGGGCCTATGCCTCAGACTAGAGAACATATTCTGCTTGCACGTCAAGTTGGGGTTCCATATATTGTAGTTTTTTTAAACAAATGCGATATGGTTGATGATGAAGAATTGTTAGAATTGGTGGAAATGGAAGTTAGAGAATTACTTTCAAAATATGACTTTCCTGGTGATGATACGCCAATAGTTAAAGGCTCAGCAAAACTAGCTTTAGAAGGAGACAAAGGGGCAATGGGGGAGGAAGCTATTGCAGAATTGGCAAGTGCTTTAGATAGTCACATACCAGAACCAGAAAGAGCAATTGATGGAGCCTTTTTAATGCCAATTGAGGATGTATTTTCAATTTCTGGACGGGGAACTGTAGTTACCGGAAGAGTTGAGCGTGGAATAATAAAAGTTGGTGAAGAGATTGAGATTGTTGGTATTCGCGACACAACTAAAACCACTTGCACAGGTGTTGAAATGTTTAGAAAGCTTCTTGATCAAGGTCAAGCAGGCGACAATGTGGGAGTGCTTTTAAGAGGCACTAAAAGGGATGAGGTAGAACGTGGTCAAGTTTTGTGTCAGCCTGGATCAATTTCACCACACACAAAATTCGAGTGTGAGGTATATGTTCTCTCAAAAGATGAAGGCGGTCGTCATACTCCATTTTTCGCCAATTACAGACCACAGTTTTACTTTAGAACAACTGATGTTACGGGTTCAGTAGCTCTCCCAGAGGGAACAGAAATGGTGATGCCTGGAGATAACGTTAAAATGAGTGTCGAGCTGATAGCTCCAATTGCAATGGAACAGGGACTTAGATTCGCTATTCGTGAAGGTGGTCGGACGGTTGGAGCGGGTGTTGTATCTAAAGTGGTTCAATAGGATTAAATGTGATAAACAATTTCTTGACCCATGCGAAGGGGCATAGCTCAATTGGCAGAGCGTCGGTCTCCAAAACCGAAGGTTGGGGGTTCGAGGCCCTCTGCCCCTGCCAAGAGTTTTGCCTGGTAGTTTGAAAAAATAACACTATGCCTCAAAATAATTTAACTACCTCAGACCGCGTTATGATAGCTCTATCAAGCATTTTGATTGTGCTTGCTGTTTTTCTCTATCAGTTTTTCTCCGAGCAAGAATTTATTTTTAGAATATCAATTTTGCTTGGAGGACTAGTTTTGGGAACTATATTGGCTTTGAAATCTTTGCCTGGTAAAAACTTTATAATTTTCTTCAGAGATTCTATTCATGAAATGCGAAGGGTTGTATGGCCAACAAAAAAGGAAACATTTCAAACTGTTTTGATAGTATTTGTTTTTGTCCTCCTTGTTTCAATCTTTCTTTGGATTGCTGACAAATCCTTTGAATGGATTTTATATGACTTAGTATTGGGTTGGAAGTGATGAGTGCTGAAATTCTAGAAAAAAAATGGTACGTTGTTCATGCTTTTTCAGGAATGGAGAAAACAGTTGCGAAATCCCTTCAAGAAAGAATAGACAGATCAGAAATGCAGGATAGCTTCGGCGAGATCTTAGTTCCCGTAGAGGAAGTTATTGAAATACGGAAGGGACAGAAAGCTATATCAGAAAGAAGGTTTTTTCCAGGATATGTTTTGGTTCAAATGACCATGAACGAACAAACCTGGCATTTGGTAAAAAATACCAACAAAGTAACTGGTTTTGTTGGTGGGAGTTCTAGTAAGCCAAGTCCAATATCGCAAAAAGAAGTCGATGAAATAATGGCTCAAATGAAAGAAGGGGTTGAAAAACCCAGACCTAAAGTTTTATTTGAAACCGGCGAAATTGTTAGAGTAAAAGAAGGACCATTTGCTGATTTCAATGGAAATGTTGAAGAAGTAAATTACGAAAAAAACCGTATGAGAGTCTCTGTAACTATTTTTGGAAGGTCGACTCCCGTAGAGCTTGAGTTTGGACAAGTTGAAAAATTATAGTATTTGATATTATTCGGAGACGCTTAAGAAATGGCAAAAAAAATTGTTGGTTACATAAAACTTCAAGTACCTGCTGGAAAAGCAAACCCATCACCACCTATTGGACCTGCTTTGGGTCAAAAGGGTCTTAATATAATGGAGTTTTGTAAGGGCTTTAATGCTCAAACTCAATCTATGGAGCCTGGTCTTCCAATCCCAGTTGTCATAACTGCGTTTGCTGACAAGAGCTTTACTTTTGTCATGAAAACTCCTCCTGCATCTGTTTTGATTAAAAAAGCTGCCAAACTCGAAAAGGGTTCTTCAAATCCCCTGACGACAAAAGTAGGATCGATTACTAGAAAACAATGTGAAGAAATAGCTAAAGCAAAAGAGCCTGATTTAAATTCAGCTGATCTAGAAGCAGCTATCAAAATAATTGCAGGGAGTGCAAGAAGTATGGGTGTTAAGGTTGAGGAGATATAGATGAAAAAAAAATCAAAAAGAATACAAGAATCTCAAGAACTTGTTAAAAGAAATACTCTATATGATTTAGACGAAGCTATCAAAATTGTTAAAAAAGCTGCAACGGCCAAGTTTAGTGAATCTATCGATCTAACTGTACAGCTTGGAATAGATGCCAAGAAATCAGATCAAAACGTAAGGGGAGCAATTGTTTTACCATCTGGAACTGGTAAAAAAGTAAGAGTCGCTGTTTTTGCTCAGGGTGAAAAGGCTGATCAAGCAAATGAACAAGGAGCGGAAATTGTTGGCATGGAAGAATTAGCGAAAGAAATTAAGTCAGGAAAGCTAGACTTTGATGTTTTAATTGCCTCTCCAGATACGATGAGATTGGTAGGATCTCTTGGCCAAATTCTTGGTCCAAGGGGGTTAATGCCAAATCCCAAAGTTGGCACTGTGACTCAGGATATTGCCCAGGCAGTAAAAAATGCTAAAGCTGGACAAGTACAATATAAGACTGACAAGTCTGGAATAATACATTGTTCAATTGGACAATCTAAATTTGATGACAGCGCTATTAAAGAAAATTTGATGGCTGTAATTGGTGCCTTGAATAAATCAAAACCAGCTGCGTCTAAAGGGGTGTATTTAAAAAAAATCGCATTATCCTCAACTATGGGACCAGGAGTGAAAGTT
Source organism: Betaproteobacteria bacterium TMED156 (assembly GCA_002171155.1). Next base: position 22,004 of record NHHF01000050.1, on the reverse strand, counting down.
GAGCCACAGTCATTGTCGACTGTATAAGTTTTTAGGGCTGTTTGTGAATTTTCTCAAATAGATTGTCAAAGACCGTTGGGGATTTATCTTAATTTCAATTTTGAACCCAACCTAGATGGTGTTCTCTAGAGCTTGTTTGCATTTAGTTTAGTTGCAAAAGTTACAAGGGTTTCGCCAGACGAAGAATTCTCGATAACCGAGTATTACTGGAAGGAAAAAATGTATGGCAAAAAGTAAAGAAGTAAAATCAAAAATGCTTGAAGATATAAATGCAAACTTAAAAAATGCTGAATCAGTTATCGTTGCCGAATACAGAGGTCTGGATGTTTCTGGCATGACTTCACTGAGAAAAAAATCTAGGTCAGTGGGAGTAAAACTTAGGGTTTTAAAAAATACCTTAGTAAAAAAAGCAGTATGTGGAACTCCGTTTGAGGATTTAAAGACAAAATTAAGTGGTCCATTGATTTATGGTTTTTCTGATGACCCAGTTGCTCCTGCAAAATTATTATTTGATTTTTCTAAAGATAATGAATCAATTATTATTAAAGGAGGTGCTTTGCCCGGATCCCTTTTAAGTGTTGATTCGGTAAACTCGCTAGCGGCAATTCCTCCCAAAGAAGAATTGGTGGGTAAATTGTTAGGTACTATTCAAGCTCCAATTTCGGGGTTTGTCAGGACGCTAAATGAAATACCGTCTAAATTAGTAAGAACAGTTTCAGCTATTCGTGATTCTAAGCAATCACAATCATAATTTTAAAAACAGAACGGAGTATGTTATGGCAATGTCAAAAGAAGATGTTTTAGAAGCAATAGGATCCATGAGTGTATTGGATTTGTCTGAGTTAATTAAAGCAATGGAGGAAAAGTTTGGTGTATCTGCGGCTGCGATGGCTGTTGCTGCGCCCGCTGCAGCTGGCGGATCTGATTCTACTTCTGAAGCCACAGAAAAGACTGAGTTTACAGTTTTATTAGCTGCGCCTGGTGAGAAAAAGGTTGAGACCATCAAAATAGTTAGATCGATAACTGGTTTGGGCCTAAAAGAAGCTAAAGAATTAGTTGATGGTGCTCCAAAACCTGTTAAAGAAGGAGTTAATAAAGCAGAAAGTGATGAAATAGTTAAACAATTGGAGGCTGCAGGAGCAAAAGTAGAAGTTAAATAATCATTTTTTGAGTCAAATGTTTTTTATTTAAACCATTATTAGGAGCAATCCCACGGATGTTATATAATTTCACGGAAAAAAAACGCATCAGAAAAAGCTTTGCAAAAAAAAATACTGTCTTAAAAGTCCCCTATTTGCTTGAGACACAACTTGCTTCATATAAAGAATTCTTGCAAGCAAATATCCCCTCTGATGAAAGAAAAGATCAAGGATTACAAGCGGCTTTTCTATCTGTGTTTCCAATAAGCAGTCATAACGGTTTTGCAAAATTAGAATTTGTTTATTATGCGTTGGGTGAATCAATATTTGATGTTAGAGAATGCCAACAAAGAGGTTTGACATATGCTTCTCCTCTTAGAGCTAAGGTCAAGCTAATTATCATGGATCGAGAAGCAGCGAAACCAACTGTTAAGGAAATTAAAGAACAAGAAGTTTATATGGGCGAAGTACCTTTAATTACTGACAACGGCTCCTTTGTTATCAACGGTACTGAAAGGGTAATAGTTAGTCAACTCCACAGATCACCAGGTGTGTTTTTTGAACATGATAAAGGAAAAACTCACAGTTCTGGCAAATTACTTTTTTCTGCCAGAGTGATTCCCTATAGAGGTTCATGGCTGGATTTTGAATTTGATCCTAAAGATTTTTTGTATTTCCGAATTGACCGCAGACGTAAGATGCCAATAACAATACTCTTGAAGGCTTTGGGTTTGTCAGCTGAGCAAATTCTTTCTAATTTTTTTAATTTTGATCATTTCAGTTTGATGAGTGATGGTGCTCAAATGGATCTAGTGATTGATAGGTTAAAAGGCGAAGTTGCTAGATTTGAAATTAGTGACAACAAAGGAAATGTAATTGTAAACAGAAACAAGAGGATCAATGCTAAACATATCAAGGAACTTAAGAATGCAAAAGTCGAAAAAATTAGTGTCATCGATGATTTTCTTTTAGGCAGAGTTCTTGCAACTTCAGTAATTGACGAAGATACGGGTGAGATTTTAGCAAAAGCAAATGACGAAATTACTGAAGAGTTGTTGTTAAGTTTACGTGAAGCTAACATTAAAGAATTTAAAACGCTTTATATAAATGAGTTAGATCACGGCCCTTACATTTCAGCTACATTACGTTCGGATGATACAACTGATCAATTGTCAGCAAAAGTTGCTATTTACAAAATGATGAGACCAGGTGAACCACCAACTGAGGATTCTGTTGAAGCGTTATTTAACCGGCTTTTTTTCAGTTCTGATACATATGATCTGTCTCGTGTTGGAAGAATGAAGTTCAATAAAAGACTTGGAAGAGAAGAGTCTGAAGGTCGTATGACTCTAAGTTATGAGGACATTATTGACGCAATTAAGCTTTTAGTTGAGCTTAGAAATGGAAGGGGCGAAATTGATGACATTGACCACCTCGGTAACAGAAGAGTTAGGTGTGTTGGTGAGCTAGCTGAAAATCAATTCAGGTCTGGTTTAGTGAGAGTAGAGAGAGCTGTTAGGGAGAGGCTTGCACAAGCAGAGACTGACAATTTAATGCCTCATGACTTAATAAATAGCAAACCAATTTCGGCTGCAATTAGAGAATTTTTCGGATCCTCTCAGCTGTCACAATTTATGGATCAAACTAATCCTTTGTCTGAAATAACACATAAAAGAAGAATCTCTGCTTTGGGACCTGGAGGTCTTACGAGGGAGAGAGCTGGTTTTGAGGTTAGGGACGTTCATCCAACACACTATGGCAGAGTATGTCCAATTGAAACGCCAGAAGGGCCTAACATAGGTTTGATTAATTCACTGGCATTGTTTGCAAGGTTAAATGAATATGGTTTTTTAGAAACGCCTTACCGTAAAGTTTCAGATTGTAAGGTTACAGGGGATATAGTTTATTTATCTGCTATAGAAGAGGGTAAATATGTAATCGCTCAAGCTAATGCAACTGTAAATGATAAAGGAGCAATAACTGGGGATTTAATTTCTGTTCGAGAAAATGGGGAAGCAACTTTATCAAGTGCCGAAAAAGTTGAGTATATGGACGTAGCCACAAATCAAATCGTTTCTGTCGCTGCTTGTCTTATTCCTTTTCTTGAACATGATGATGCAAATAGGGCGTTGATGGGTTCCAATATGCAGCGGCAGGCAGTTCCTTGCCTTAAGCCTGAAAAGGCTCTTGTTGGTACTGGTATCGAGAGAACTTGTGCTGTTGACTCGGGAACAGTTGTTAGGGCTAAAAGGGGCGGCATAGTTGATTTTATTGACTCTAGAAGAATTGTAGTAAGAGTAAATGATGATGAAACGCAATCTGGTGAAGCCGGCGTAGATATTTATAATTTGATCAAATACACTCGTTCTAATCAGAACACTAATATTAACCAAAGGCCAATTGTAGAAACAGGGGATTTTGTAGTTAGTGGAGATGTCATTGCCGATGGAGCGTCAACTGACATTGGAGAACTTGCATTAGGCCAAAATATGCTAGTGGCGTTCATGCCATGGAATGGTTATAACTTTGAAGATTCCATATTAATTTCTGAAAAGGTAGTTTCTGAGGATCGCTACACTTCAATACACATCGAGGAGCTCTCTGTTCTTGCCAGAGATACTAAGCTTGGGCCTGAAGAAATTACCCGGGATATTTCTAACCTTTCTGACGCACAACTAGGACGTTTGGATGATGCTGGCGTAGTTTATATAGGGGCTGAAGTTGAGTCTGGTGACGTTCTTGTAGGTAAAGTAACTCCAAAAGGAGAGACCCAATTAACCCCGGAAGAAAAACTATTACGAGCAATTTTTGGAGAAAAGGCATCGGATGTTAAAGACACATCTCTCAAAGTTCCATCAGGAATGAGTGGAACTGTTATTGATGTTCAGGTCTTTACAAGAGAGGGTGTTTCCCGTGATAAGCGCGCCCAGGAGATAATTGACAGTGAACTAAGCCGTTTCAGAAAAGATCTGAATGACCAACTTAGGATAGTTGAATTTGACTCTTATGAAAGAACCAAGAGGTTACTTGTAGGCTCTGTTGCCAATGGTGGTCCTAACAGTCTTGGAAAAGGTGATAGGGTTTCAGAACAATATCTTTCTTCATTGAACAAACATCAATGGTATGACGTGCGATTGTCTGACGAATCCAAAGCTAGAGCACTTGAGTCTTTAAAAGAATCCTTGAATCAGAAAAGACACCAATTTGACTTGGACTTTCAAGAAAAACAAAAAAAATTACTGCAAGGAGACGAGTTACCACCCGGGGTATTAAAAATGGTCAAAGTCCATTTGGCTGTGAAAAGAAGACTTCAACCAGGTGACAAGATGGCTGGAAGACATGGAAATAAGGGGGTCGTTTCTAGGATTGTTCCGGTAGAAGATATGCCATACATGGCTGACGGAAGACCAGTCGATGTCGTTCTTAACCCTCTTGGAGTCCCCTCAAGGATGAATGTAGGTCAGATCCTAGAAACACATTTGGGTTGGGCTGCTAAGGGTTTAGGTCATAGAATCGGAGAATTACTATCCTCCGGTAATTCAGCTGGTGATATAAGAAGCTACATGCAAAAAATGTACAATAGTGGAGGGAAGTCTGAAGACTTAAGTCAACTTTCAGACAACGAAATTTTAAAGCTTGCAAAAAATTTAAAAGATGGAGTTCCATTCGCAACCCCAGTTTTTGATGGTGCGGCTGAATCTGAAATTATGAATATGTTACAGCTTGCTTATCCTGATGGGATCAGTGAAAAAGTTGGACTAACTAAGAGCAGAACTCAAGTTCATTTATTTGATGGAAGAACTGGCGAGAAGTTTGATAGGGCCGTAACAATTGGGTATATGCATATGCTCAAGCTTCATCACCTTGTTGATGACAAGATGCATGCTCGTTCAACCGGTCCATATTCTCTTGTAACTCAGCAACCCTTAGGAGGTAAAGCTCAATTTGGTGGGCAAAGATTTGGAGAAATGGAAGTTTGGGCATTAGAAGCATATGGAGCTTCCTATACTCTTCAGGAAATGCTTACTGTTAAATCTGATGATGTTAATGGTAGAACTAAAGTTTATGAAAACATAGTAAAAGGCGACCACGTAATTGATGCTGGTATGCCAGAGTCCTTCAATGTGCTGGTCAAGGAAATTCGTTCCTTGGGGATTGACATTGATTTAGAACGCAACTAATTATAGGAATTCATTTAATGAAAGCACTTCTCGATTTATTTAAACAGGTCCAGCAAGAACAGCAGTTTGATGCAATTAAAATTGGACTAGCATCTGCTGAAAAAATCCGTTCTTGGTCTTTTGGGGAAGTCCGAAAGCCAGAAACAATAAATTACAGAACATTTAAACCAGAGCGTGAAGGACTTTTTTGCGCGAAAATTTTTGGCCCTGTAAAAGATTACGAGTGTTTATGTGGTAAATATAAAAGGCTTAAACACAGGGGAGTTGTCTGTGAAAAGTGTGGAGTTGAAGTTACATTGTCCAGAGTCAGAAGAGAAAGAATGGGACACATAGAGCTTTCAACATGCGTTTCTCATATTTGGTTCCTCAAATCTTTACCATCTCGAATGGGAATGGTTTTGGATATGACACTTAGAGATATTGAGCGAGTTCTTTATTTTGAGGCTTTTGTTGTTGTTGATCCCGGGATGACACCTCTAAAAAAAGGTCAAATTATGACCGAAGATGACTATGTGGCAAAAAATGAGCAATATGGTCTTGGAGAATTTCAAGCATTAATGGGAGCTGAGGGTGTTAAGGAACTTTTAAAGTCAATTAATTTAGATCGTGAAATTGAGACACTAAGAGAAGAGCTTGAAACAACCTCTTCTGATGTAAAGATAAAAAAAATAGCCAAAAGAATTAAAGTCCTTGAAGGATTTTTAAAATCTGGGGTAAAACCAGAATGGATGATTTTAGAGGTTTTACCTGTTCTACCCCCTGAATTAAGACCTCTAGTTCCTCTTGATGGTGGTAGATTTGCTACTTCGGATCTCAATGATTTATATCGGCGCGTTATCAATAGAAACAATCGTTTAAAGAGGCTTCTTGAGCTCAAAGCCCCAGATATTATCGTTAGAAACGAAAAAAGAATGCTTCAAGAGTCTGTTGACTCACTTTTGGATAATGGCAGAAGAGGTAAAGCCATGACTGGGGCAAACAAAAGACCTCTGAAATCATTAGCAGATATGATTAAAGGCAAAGCCGGTAGATTTCGGCAGAACCTTTTGGGAAAAAGAGTGGATTACTCAGGAAGATCTGTGATCGTTGTTGGACCGACTTTAAAGCTTCATCAGTGTGGCTTGCCAAAACTTATGGCCTTAGAGCTTTTTAAACCATTTATTTTTAATAAATTAGAACTTAGAGGTATGGCGACCACTATCAAGGCTGCAAAAAAACTAGTTGAACAACAAGTTCCTGAAGTTTGGGATATTCTTGAAGAGGTAATTCGTGAACACCCGATTTTGCTTAACAGAGCACCAACTCTGCATAGATTAGGAATCCAAGCTTTTGAGCCAGTATTGATTGAGGGAAAAGCTATCCAATTACACCCACTTGTTTGTGCGGCGTTTAATGCAGATTTTGACGGTGATCAAATGGCAGTTCATGTTCCTTTATCCCTCGAGGCCCAGATGGAAGCTCGATCATTGATGTTGGCCTCAAATAATGTTTTGTTTCCATCCAATGGTGAGCCATCTATTGTTCCTTCGCAAGATATCGTCTTAGGTTTGTATTACACAACTCGCGAAAAAATTAATGGACTCGGCGAGGGAATGGTTTTTTCTTGTGTGAATGAAGTTGAAAGAGCATATATCACTAATAAAATTGAACTTGGCTCAATTATCAATGTTCGAATAAAAGAGTCTGAACTAAACAAAACTACTGGTGAAATTCTTTGGAAAAATACTAGGTATAAAACGACTACAGGCAGAGCATTGCTGTCGAAAATATTACCACCTGGACTTTTATTTAAACAGTTGAATGTAGTACTTAAGAAAAAAGAAATTTCTCGATTAATAAATGTTTCATTTAGAAAATGTGGTCTGAGGTCAACAGTAATTTTTGCTGACAAATTATTGCAGTCAGGATTTTCATTGGCTACAAAAGCTGGTTTATCAATAGCTGTTGATGATATGTTGGTTCCTCCTGAAAAAGCTTCTATTCTTGATAATTCCGAAGAGGAAGTAAAACAAATAGAACAACAATATGCTTCTGGCCTAGTCACTCAGGGTGAGCGCTATAATAAGGTGGTAGATATTTGGGGAAGAGCTGGCGATTCAGTTGGTAAAGCCATGATGGAACAATTAGCAGGTGAACTTGTAAAAGATAGAACAGGTAGGGATGTATCTCAAGATTCTTTCAATTCTATATTTATGATGGCAGATTCGGGTGCTAGAGGATCAGCAGCACAAATTAGACAATTGGCTGGTATGAGAGGTTTAATGGCAAAACCAGATGGTTCAATAATAGAAACTCCCATAACTGCAAATTTTCGTGAAGGATTAAATGTTCTTCAGTATTTTATTTCTACTCATGGTGCTAGAAAAGGTTTAGCTGATACCGCCCTCAAAACAGCTAATTCTGGTTATTTGACTAGAAGACTTGTTGATGTCACTCAAGATTTGGTTGTCATTACTGAGGATTGTGGAACCACTCAAGGCATTACTATGAAGGCTATAGTAGAGGGGGGAGAAGTCATAGAATCTCTTAAAGACAGGATATTAGGCAGGGTTACAATTGCAGATGTTATAAATCCTGAAAATCAAGAAACACTTGTTGCAACAGGTGTTTTGCTAGATGAAGATATGGTTAATGATATTGAGCTTAAGGGTATTGATGAAGTTAGAGTCCGAACCCCTCTTTCTTGTGAAACCCGTTTTGGATTGTGTGCAATGTGTTACGGAAGAGATCTTGGTAGAGGAAGTCTTGTAAATGTTGGAGAGTCGGTTGGTGTCATTGCTGCCCAGTCAATTGGGGAGCCTGGTACACAATTAACTATGAGAACCTTTCACATTGGAGGTGCGGCATCCAGAACTGCTGCAGCCTCTGGAATTGAATCAAGATCAAATGGAACTGTAAGGTTTTCAAACACAATGAGGTATGTAACAAATCCAAAAAAAGAACCTGTTGTTATTTCTCGCTCTGGTGAGATTATGATCTTTGATGAGGGAAATCGCGAAAAAGAAAGGCATAAACTACCCTACGGTGCTACTTTGTCAGTTATAGATGGCGACATTGTGAAAGCCGGTGATGTACTTGCAAATTGGGATGCTCTAACTAGGCCAATTATTGCTGAGTATGCTGGTAAAGCAAATTTTGAAAATGTTGAAGAAGGAGTAACAGTTGCCCGTCAAATTGATGACGTTACAGGTGTTTCTACATTGGTTGTTATAGATGCCAAGCGTAGAAGCGCTTCAGTAGCTAAAGGTGTTAGACCAGTTGTTAGGTTAAAAGATGAAATAGGAAAAGATGTAAAAATACCTGGAACTGATCATGCTGTAAATATTAGTTTTCCTGTTGGAGCATTAATTACTGTTAAGGACGGTCAAGATATTTCAGTTGGAGAAGTATTGGCTAGAATCCCACATGAATCTCAAAAAACTAGAGATATTACCGGTGGATTACCTCGAGTTGCTGAATTGTTCGAAGCAAGGTCTCCAAAAGATGCGGGGGTTTTAGCTGAGGTCACGGGAACAGTTTCTTTTGGAAAAGACACAAAGGGAAAGCAGAGATTAGTAATCACGGAAACAAGCGGAGATGCTCATGAGTTTTTAATTCCCAAAGAAAAAAATGTACTTGTTCATGATGGGCAAATAGTTAATGAAGGAGAGTTGATTGTTGACGGTCCAGCCGATCCTCAAGATATTCTCAGACTCAAAGGGGTTGAAGCATTAGCAACTTACATCATTAACGAAGTTCAGGATGTTTATAGACTTCAGGGTGTAAAAATAAATGATAAACATATAGAGGTAATAGTTCGTCAAATGCTTAGGAGAGTTTCAGTTGATGACGCTGGTGACACTAAATTTATTCCAGGTGAACAAATAGAGCGTTCTGAACTATACGCTGAAAATGAACTTATGGTTTCTAAAAACAAAAGACCTGCTTCTTTTTTAAATATTTTGCTTGGTATTACCAAAGCTTCTCTGTCAACTGACTCGTTTATTTCTGCAGCATCATTTCAAGAGACAACTAGAGTGCTTACTGAGGCAGCAATAATGGGCAAGAAGGATGATTTAAGAGGTTTAAAGGAAAATGTGATAGTGGGTAGATTGATTCCAGCAGGAACAGGATTAAGTTATCACAAAGCCAGGAAAGAAAGAGAGCTTGCAGAAGCTGCCGAGGCAAAAACACTTGCGGAACAAGCAGCTTTGGATGCTGAAGCACTCTTTGAAACACCCCTTGAAGCCTCATCTGAAGAAAGCAAGCCTGATGACAGTTCTGTATCAAAAGAGTAATTACCAAAATTCAAATGCTTGACACATGGAAGAGATTTAGTCGACAATATAAAGCTTTGCATTTTATAAGGTAAAATCGTGCCAACCATTAACCAATTAGTTAAAAAACCTAGAGTAAAGGAATTTGAAAAGAGCAAAAGTCCGGCTCTTGAGTCTTGTCCTCAACGCAGGGGTGTCTGCACTCGTGTTTACACTACTACTCCGAAAAAACCCAATTCTGCTTTACGCAAGGTTGCGAAAGTTAGACTTACTAATGGTTTTGAAGTAATCAGCTACATCGGTGGTGAGGGCCACAATCTGCAAGAACATTCCGTAGTTCTAATTCGCGGTGGAAGGGTTAAGGATTTACCTGGAGTTAGATACCACGTTGTTCGTGGCTCATTGGACTTACAGGGCGTAAAAGACAGGAAACAGGCCAGATCTAAATATGGTGCCAAACGTTCTAAATAAGTACATGAAATGATTTGTTTTTTTTAACTTGAAAGATTTATATATGCCGCGACGTAGAGAAGTACCTAAAAGATCAATATTGCCAGACCCAAAATACAAAGATGTTGATGTTTCCAAATTTGTTAACGTTGTTATGTTACACGGAAAAAAAGCCGTCGCTGAAGGTATTGTTTATGGAGCATTTAGTTTTATTGAAAAAAATGCAAAAAAAGATCCCATCGAAGTTTTTCAAAAAGCACTATCAAATTGCAAACCTGTGGTTGAGGTAAAAAGTCGTCGTGTAGGTGGTGCAAATTATCAAGTTCCTGTTGAAGTTCGCCCCTCCAGAAGGCTTGCATTGGGAATGAGATGGTTAAGAGAGGCTTCTAAGAAAAGGTCTGAAAAATCAATAAAGTTAAGATTAGCTAATGAAATACTGGAAGCTTCTGAGGGCAAGGGTGGAGCAATCAAAAAAAAGGATGAAGTTCATAGAATGGCGGAAGCTAACAAAGCCTTTTCACACTTTCGTTTCTAAAACTAATCAAAATTAACATGTCACGAAAAACCCCCATAGAACGTTACCGAAATATTGGAATCAGTGCTCACATTGATGCTGGAAAAACAACGACCACCGAAAGAATTTTGTTTTACACAGGTATAAATCACAAAATTGGTGAGGTTCACGACGGAGCCGCCACAATGGATTGGATGGAGCAAGAACAGGAGAGAGGTATTACCATTACTTCAGCAGCCACTACTTGTTTTTGGAAAGGTATGAGCGCTACCTTACCTGAACACAGGATTAACATAATAGATACACCCGGGCACGTTGATTTCACAATTGAAGTTGAAAGATCTATGAGGGTTTTAGATGGAGCTTGCATGGTTTATTGTGCTGTTGGAGGTGTTCAGCCCCAATCTGAAACGGTTTGGAGACAAGCCAACAAATATAATGTTCCAAGAATTGCTTTTGTAAATAAGATGGACAGAACAGGAGCTAATTTTTTTAAAGTTCATGATCAACTTAAAACAAGATTGAAGGCTAACCCTGTGCCAGTAGTTTTACCAATTGGGGCTGAAGAACATTTTCAGGGTGTAGTTGATCTTTTAAAAATGAAATCAATTTTGTGGGACGAAAGCTCCAAAGGGACTCAGTTTTCATATGGTGAAATCCCTTCGGAATTGCTTGAAGAATCCAATATCTGGAGAGAAAAAATGGTTGAATCTGCTGCTGAAGCTGATGAGAACCTTATGAACAAATACTTGGAAGAAAGTGATCTTTCCGAGCTGGACATCATAGATGGTTTGAGGAAAAGAACCATAGCTGGTGAAATTCAACCTATGCTTTGCGGTACTGCATTCAAAAACAAGGGTGTTCAGAGAATGTTGGATGCGGTAATCGATTTTATGCCAAGTCCGGTTGATGTCCCTGCTATACAAGGAACAGTTGGAGAAGATAAAGTTGCAAGTAGAAAAGCTTCTGACCAAGAAAAATTCTCAGCTTTAGCTTTTAAACTTATGACAGACCCATTTGTTGGCCAACTTACATTTATCAGAGTTTACTCGGGAGTTCTTAAATCTGGTGAGGCTGTTTACAATTCTGTCAAGGGCAAGAAAGAGAGAGTTGGAAGAATAGTTCAGATGCATGCCAATAATCGAGAGGAGTTGACAGAGGTTCTTGCTGGTGATATTGCAGCTGTTGTTGGTTTAAAAGATGTAACAACTGGTGAGACTCTCTGTGATAGCGAGGCTGAAATTGTATTGGAAAAAATGGTTTTTCCAGAGCCCGTAATTGCCCAAGCTGTTGAACCTAAAACCAAGGCTGATCAAGAGAAAATGGGTCTTGCTCTTGGAAGGTTAGCCAGAGAAGATCCTTCATTTAGAGTCAAAACCGATGAGGAATCTGGTCAAACAATCATTTCTGGTATGGGAGAATTGCACCTTGAGATTCTGGTTGACAGAATGAGAAGAGAGTTTAATGTTGATGCAGCTGTTGGTAAACCTCAAGTTGCCTACAGAGAAACAGTAAAGAAATCAATAGAGATTGAGGGAAAGTATATAAAGCAATCTGGAGGCAAAGGACAGTACGGGCATGTATGGATAAAAATAGAGCCTCAAGGTGAAGGTAATGGTTATGAATTTATCGATCAGATTAAGGGAGGGGTAGTTCCAAAGGAGTATATACCCTCGGTTGATAAAGGTATTCGAGAAACTATGAATTCAGGAGTTCTGGCTGGATTTCCCGTAGTTGATGTTAGAGTTACGTTATTTGATGGTTCTTTTCATGACGTTGATTCCTCCCAAATTGCTTTTGAGCTTGCTGGTTCCCTAGCTTTTAAAGATGGAATGAAACAGGCTAGCGCTGCACTACTTGAACCTATGATGTTCGTAGAGGTTGAAACTCCTGAAGAATATGCCGGCACTGTTATGGGAGACTTGTCGTCTCGCAGAGGCATGGTTCAGGGTATGGAAGATATAATGGGAGGTGGGAAAGCTGTTAAGGCTGAAGTACCCTTAGCTGAAATGTTCGGGTATTCAACAACCTTAAGATCTTTGACACAAGGAAGAGCAACATACACTATGGAGTTTAAACATTATTCGGAAGCTCCAAAGAATGTTGCCGATGGAGTTATAACAAGTAGGCAATAAGTTTTATATAGGGTTGAAAATGGATCAGAAAATTAGAATTAGATTAAAAGCTTTTGACTACAAACTCATTGATAGATCTGCAATTGAAATAGTTGAAACTGCTAAAAGAACTGGTGCTGTTGTCAAAGGACCTTTACCTTTACCAACAAGAATAAGAAGATTGGATGTCCTCAGAAGCCCTCATGTGAATAAAACATCAAGAGATCAGTTTGAATTGAGAACTCACCTTAGACTGATGGACATAATAGAACCTACTGATAAAACTGTTGATGCTCTAATGAAATTAGACTTGCCAGCAGGAGTTGACGTAGAAATTAAATTACAGTAAATATTTCTTTTATATAGGTGTTGATTTAAAGCTTAATAAAAGGTTAAACTTAAAAGCTTTCCGTTTAACAAATTTATCAAATAGGTACAATATATGACTTCTGAAAAAGAGTCAGATGAAACTACATCACCGTCCCAAATTATCAGCCCAGGATTGATTGGCCGGAAAGTAGGTATGACTAGAATTTTTATGGACGATGGGAAAAGTGTACCTGTGACAGTTCTAGATGTCTCTGGAAACAAAATCACGCAAATCAAAAATGAGAAATCTGATGGCTATGATGGGATACAAATTGGATTTGGTAAGATAAAGAAAAATCGCCTTAGCAAAAGTCTTGCAGGACATTTTAAGAAAGCAGGTGTTGATGCATTTAGGCTCTTAAAAGAGTTTAGGCCACCTCAAAGTTTTTCAAAATCTGATATGCCCAATGTTGGGGATCCTGTACCTGTAAATATATTTAAGGAAGGCCAACTTTTAGACATTACTGGTACCACTCAAGGAAAAGGTTTTCAGGGTGCCATTAAGAGACATGGATTTTCATCGCAAAGAACTACACATGGTAATTCGGTTTCACATAGAGCGCCTGGATCCATTGGTATGTGTCAAGATCCTGGCCGGGTTTTTAAAGGGAAAAGAATGGCTGGAAATATGGGAACAGATACTGTTACCACTCAGAATCTTACTGTAATTCGTGTTGATACCAATAAGCAATTGTTATTGATTAAAGGTTCAATTCCAGGTTCGAAGGGTTCTAATGTATTTTTGAGACCCGCTAAGAGAATTTCTTCTTTAAGCTCCCTTTGATTTAAATTAGGGTAATAAAATGAATTTAAATCATATAGACAAGAATGGTGAAAAAACTAAAACAGTTGCTGTTGATGAAAATATTTTCAATAGAGCTTTCAATGAAAATCTTGTTCATCAGGTTCTAGTTTCATATCAGTCTAACGGAAGAGGTGGTAATAGAGCACAAAAAGATAGAAGTATGGTTAAATGCTCTACAAAAAAACCATGGAAACAAAAAGGAACTGGTAGAGCAAGGGCGGGGACTGCGGCAAGTCCATTATGGAGAGGTGGTGGACGAGTTTTCCCGAGTTCTCCAAATGAAAATTTTACAAAAAAAATAAATAAAAAAATGTATAAGGCTTGTTTATCTTCTATAATTTCACAACTTGCGAGAGAGGAAAGAGTTTTAGTCGTTGACGAACTAAAAGTAGAACTTCCAAAAACAAAAAACTTTATTTCAAATATTCACAAATGTCTTTCTTCAACCACGCTTATTATATGTAATACCATTGATGACAATCTTCGTCTCGCATCTCGTAATGTTCCTAACTTGTTTCTAATTACCCCCAAGGAATTAAATCCTCTTTCACTTGTTAGATGTAAAAGAACATTAATTTCTTCTGAAGCAATTAAAAAAGTTGAAAGTTTACTCTCGTGAAATCCAATAAACTGTATAACATTTTACTCAGCCCTGTGATTTCAGAGAAGTCGACACTAGTTGGAGAAAATCATAATCAAACAATTTTCAAAGTTCATCGGGATGCAAACAAGTCACAGATAAAGAGTGCAGTTGAGTTACTTTTTAAGGTCAAAGTTGATTCGGTTCAAGTTTTAAACTCTAAAGGTAAGAAAAAGAGGTATGGAAAAACTGTAGGCAGAAGAGACCATTCTAAGAAAGCATACATTTGTTTAGCTGATGGAGAGGAAATAAATTTTGGCGGAGGATCCGCGTAAATGACAACCATTAAAATGAAGCCAACTTCCCCTGGGAGAAGAGGGGTTGTTCAAGTTTTAAGAGAAGGGATTCACAAAGGTAGACCTTATCCAAATTTAACTGAAGCAAAATCAAGTAAAGCTGGCAGAAATAATGCTGGAAGAATAACAGTTAGGCATAAAGGTGGGGGACACAAAAAACAATATAGAAAAATTGATTTTAAGAGATTAAAGGATGGTGTTGAAGGTATTGTAGAAAGAATAGAATATGACCCAAATAGAAGTGCAAATATTGCCTTGATTCTATATGCAGATGGTGAGAGAAGATATATTGTTTGCCCTAAAGGGCTTATGGTGGGTACAAAAATATCAAACGGTCCTGAATCACAAATTAAAATTGGGAATTGTTTGCCTTTGAAAAATATTCCTGTTGGTTCAACAATACATTGTATAGAGATGTTACCAAAAAAAGGTGCACAATTAGCAAGATCAGCTGGTGCATCTGTTCAATTGCTTGCAAAAGAGGGACTGTTTGCTCAACTAAGACTTCGTTCAGGTGAGGTTAGAAAAGTTAACGTTGAATGCAGAGCAACACTTGGTGAAGTTGGTAACGGAGAACACAATTTAAGGCAGTTAGGAAAAGCTGGTGCCACTAGATGGAGAGGAATTAGACCAACTGTTAGAGGCGTGGTAATGAATCCAGTTGATCATCCTCACGGAGGAGGAGAGGGTAAAACGGCTGCATCAGGGGGTCCAGTAAGTCCATGGGGAACCCCAACTAAAGGTTTCAAGACAAGAAGAAATAAAAGAACAAATTCTATGATTCTTGTTGATAGAAGAAAAAGAAAAGGGTAAGTATATATGTCACGTTCAGCAAAAAAAGGTCCATTTGTGGATACCCACTTAGTCAAAAAAGTTGAAGCAGCACAAGCTTCTAGAGATAAAAGGCCTATAAAGACTTGGTCTAGAAGATCCACAGTATTGCCTGAGTTTGTTGGCTTGACGATTTCAGTACACAATGGCAAACAGCATCTTCCTGTTTTTATTACTGACAACATGGTTGGACACAAACTAGGAGAATTTTCTTTAACTAGAACGTATAGAGGACATGCAGTTGATAAAAAAGTTAAACGTTGAACATAAAATAGTTGTTGAGTTTAAATGACTTCAACAAATGCATCCCTAAGAGGTGTCAGATTGTCTGCCCAAAAAGGTAGATTGATTGCTGACGTTATTCGGGGTAAACCTGTTGAAAATGCTCTTGATATATTGAAATTTATGCCTCAAAAAGGTGCCGCAATAATGCAAAGTGTATTAGAGTCTGCAATTGCAAATGCTGAGCATAATGACGGTTCTGATATTGATGAGTTATATATTAAAAAGGTTTGTGTTGAGAGGGGTACAAAGCTTCGAAGATTTGCCGCTAGAGCTAAGGGTAGAGGTGATCGAATTGAAAAACCAACATGTCATATTTATTTGACTGTTGGAGTTAAATAGGTAGATATTTAATGGGACAAAAAATACAACCAACAGGTTTTAGGCTACCAGTTACTCGAAACTGGAATTCTCGTTGGTTTGCTGGGCATAAAGATTTTGCTCGCATGTTAAACGAGGATGTTAGAGTTAGACAATTTTTAAAGAAGAAATTGAAGACTGCAGCCGTAAGTAAAGTCTTAATAGAAAGACCGGCAAAAAATGCAAGAATTACCATCTTTAGCGCACGACCTGGTGTTGTCATTGGAAAAAAGGGTGAAGATATTGAGGCGCTAAAAACTAAATTAGCATCAATGATGGGTGTACCAGTTCACGTTAACATAGAAGAGATTAGGAAACCCGAAGTTGACGCTCAATTAATTGCTGAAAGTATTACTCAGCAATTAGAAAAAAGAATTATGTTTCGCAGAGCGATGAAAAGAGCAATGCAAAATGCCATCCGACTTGGTGCACAAGGTATAAAAGTAATGAGTTCAGGAAGACTAAATGGAGCGGAAATAGCCAGAAGAGAATGGTACAGAGAAGGTAGAGTTCCACTCCACACTCTAAAGGCTGACATAGATTATGGTTTCGCCGAGGCAAATACTACATACGGTATAATCGGAGTCAAAGTTTGGATTTATAAGGGTGAGTTAATTTCAAGAAATGACCCTGTGATCAATAGTCAAGAAGAGGTAGTTGAAGAAAAAGAAAGAAAAAAGAAACCCGTTTCCCGAAAAAAAGTCATGTCTAAAACTGATGTTAAAACATCTAAATCTGGGAACAATTCAACTCCTGAGGTTAAAAATAAACCTACAAGAAAAACAGTAAGAAGAGCAGGTGTTGTTAAGGATTCTGAAGAGAAGAAAGCTGGCAAGTCCCAACCAAATACAGTAAAAAAACCACAAAAAAAAACCAAGACGAGTGTGAGTGAAAAAGACAGTGTCAACTCTGATGAAGGGATGATAAAAAAAACTTCTGCAGAAAAAAAGGTTAGTAAAGATTCGAGACCAGCTAAAGCATCTGATTCTAAAATTAAAAAAGCATCAAAAGGTGAAGAGTAAATAAACAGAAGGATATATTCGGGATAGTTAAAAAATGTTACAACCAGCAAGAAGAAAATATAGGAAAGAACACAAAGGACGCAATACTGGTTTAGCAACCAGAGGAGCATCCGTTTCATTTGGTTCTTTTGGGCTTAAAGCTACTAGTCGTGGCCGCTTAACATCCCGCCAAATTGAGGCAGCCAGAAGAGCTATGACAAGACATATAAAAAGAGGTGGAAGAATTTGGATTAGAGTTTTTCCGGATAAGCCAATATCAAAAAAACCGGCTGAAGTTAGGATGGGAAAAGGAAAGGGCAGTGTTGAATATTATGTGGCTGAAATTCAGCCCGGTAAAGTATTATATGAGATGGATGGAGTTGAAGAGCAACTTGCAAAAGAAGCCTTTAATTTGGCCGCAGCAAAATTACCATTAGCAGTTAAGTTTGTATCTAGGCAAATTGGAAGGTAAATAAATGAAACCAAGTGAATTAAAAAGTAAATCACTATCTGAATTAGAGAAAGAACTTGTTTCCCTAAGTAAAGCCCATTTTTCCTTAAGAATGCAATATAGCACACAACAGTTGACTGATACTTCTCAGCTTGGTCAAACAAAAAGAGATATTGCTCGTGTAAAAACTGTGATGAGACAAAAAGAGCTTAATGATGATATAAATACAAGCAAGGCAACTTAGATATGAATAATAAAGATATTAATCTTGTTGATACTAGTAATGTGAAAAGAGTCAGATCCATTCAGGGTAAAGTTGTGTCCAACAGTATGAATAAAACTTTAAGAGTTCTGGTTGAAAGAAAGGTAAAACATCCAATTTTGGGTAAATATCTTGTGAGATCAAAAAGGTATAACGTTCACAACGAGTTGGGTGAATTTAATATTGGTGATACAGTTGAAATCAGTGAATGTAGGCCTATTTCTAAAACAAAGTCATGGAGAGTTGTTCAAGCTATATCAAGGGCTAAAGGAATTTAGAAGCTTGACATTTTAGCTTAACTAAATATATTATTGTAGGTTAGCTCAAACGAGTCTCAATACTATTCTAATTATTTTAATTAGGAAAAGTTGAGTAAATTTTTTACCTTTTGGAGTAATTTAATGATACAGATGCAGTCGCGTCTTGGCGTCGCAGATAATTCCGGCGCTAAGTCTATTATGTGCATCAAAGTCCTTGGAGGATCCAAGAGAAGATACGCAGGTATTGGGGATATTATTAAAATCGCAGTGAAGGAAGCTTCTCCCAGGGGAAGAGTCAAGAAAGGTGAAGTTTACAACGCATTAGTAGTTAGAACTTCCAAAGGGGTTCGAAGGAATGATGGTTCCCTAATTAAATTTGATGGTAATGCTGCTGTTCTATTAAACAGTAAACTTGAACCGATCGGAACAAGAATATTTGGTCCAGTTACCAGGGAGTTGAGAACTGAAAAGTTTATGAAAATAGTTTCATTAGCTCCTGAAGTGATCTGAAAATTATGAAAAAACTAATCAAAGGTGACGAGGTCATTGTAATTTCTGGAAAAGATAAGGGTAAGAGAGGAGTTATAACTGATCGCTACAATGATTCACGTTTGCTTGTTGAAGGAATCAATCAAGTAAAAAAGCATCAGAAACCCAATCCAAACAACAATGAAACTGGTGGAATTGTCAATAAATCAATGCCAATTCATCAATCAAATCTTGCTATTTATAACCCCGAGTCACAAAAACGTGATCGTGTTAGAGTCAAAATTTCAGAAACTGGAGCAAAGGTAAGAGTTTATTGTTCATCTGGTGCAGAAGTTCAGTTAACTAAGTAGATAAGGGTTATTTAAAATGTCTAGATTCCAACTTCAATTTAAGGAAAAAGTTATACCAGAATTAACAAAAAAATTTGGTTATAAAAGTCATATGGAGGTGCCAAGGTTTGAAAAAGTGACTTTAAACATGGGCTTAGGTGAAGCAGTTAATGATAAAAAAGTAGTAGAAACTGCATTAGATGATATGACTAGAATTGCTGGTCAAAAACCGATTATTACCAAAGCAAGAAAAGCTATTGCAGGCTTTAAGCTGAGGGAGGGAGTTCCACTTGGTGTAAAAGTTACTTTAAGAGGAACTAGAATGTATGAATTTCTCGATAGATTAATTACTGTGGCTTTACCCAGAGTAAGAGATTTCCGAGGTATTTCTTCAAAGTCATTTGACGGCAGAGGTAATTTTAGTTTTGGAATTCGCGAACAAATAATTTTTCCTGAAATCGAATATGACAAAATAGATAAAATCCGTGGATTAGATGTATGTCTTACCACGACCGCTAAGAACGACGGTGAAGCAAAAGCTTTACTTGATATGTACAGGTTTCCTTTTCGTTAAGATTATTAGGATATTTTAAAAATGGCAAAATTATCATTAATTAATAGAGAAAAAAAAAGACAAGCTCTGGTAAAAAAGTTTTCAAAGCGTAGGTCTGAATTGTTAGCAATCATAAAAAACCACTCTCTAGAAGAAGAGGTTCGGTATGAAGCTAGGCTTGCTCTTCAAAACCTACCAAGAAATTCAAGTCCTACTAGATTAAGAAGTCGCTGCGAGTTAACTGGAAGACCTAGAGGAACATACAAAATTTTCGGTTTAGGGAGAATGAAAATCAGGGAGATAGCTTTTAGAGGTGAAATTCCTGGTCTAACTAAGGCCAGCTGGTAAGTGATTCAAGGAAAATAACGATGAGTATGAGTGATCCGATAGCCGACATGTTTACTAGAATTCGTAATGCCCAAGCAGTTACGCAAACTTTAGTTAAGATGCCTTCATCAAAGGTAAAAGTAGCTATTGCCAACCTATTGCAACAAGAGGGTTATATAGAGGGTTTTAGGGTTAAAGAAAATGGAGTTAAAACGGATCTTGAAATTGATTTGAAATATTATGCTGGCCAACCAGTAATTGAAAAGATTGAGAGAATTTCAAGACCAGGATTAAGGGTATATAAACGTATGGAAAGTCTTCCAAAAATAATGAATGGACTTGGAGTGGCTATTGTCTCAACTTCAAAAGGTCTAATGACAGACAGAAAAGCTAGAGCAGATGGGCTTGGCGGAGAAGTCATTGGCATGGTTTCATAGAAGGAATTAACTTTATGTCTAGAATTGCTAAAATGCCAATTGAAATCCCGCAAGGAACAAAAATTACCATCAATAATGGTGAAGTATTAGTTGATGGACCTAAAGGGAAACTAAGCCAAAAGTTTTCACCCTCAATTGTCCTTATTAATGCTGACGAAAAACAAATTCATGTTCGCTCTGCTAATGAAAAAACCTTTTCAAAAGCTATGAGTGGAACAATTAGAGCTTTATTGGCAAATATGGTTAAAGGTGTAAATGAAGGTTTTGAAAAAAAATTATCACTAGTTGGTGTTGGATACAGGGCTCAAGCAAAAGGTAACGTTTTAGATTTATCTCTTGGGTTTTCTCATCCAGTAAACATGCAATTGCCTAATGGTATTAATGTAAAAACCCCCTCACCCACTGAAATAATCATATCTGGCATTAACAAGCAGCAAGTGGGACAAATTGCTTCCGAGGTCAGAGGCTTTAGACCTCCAGAACCATACAAAGGTAAAGGTGTTAGATATTCGGATGAAGTTGTTTCCTTAAAAGAAACTAAGAAAAAATAATGGATATTAGTTATGAATAAGAAAAATTCAAGACTTAGAAGAGCAAAAAAAACTCGTTTTAGGATTAGTGATACCGGTTTGCCTCGATTATCTGTTCACAGAACTAATCTTCATATTTATGCTTCCATTTTTAATTCTTCAGCAAGTCAAGTTTTAGTTTCTGCATCAACAGTTGAAGAAGAAATACGTTCTGAGCTAAAAAGTACATCTGGAGTAGGAGGTAATATTGCAGCTGCTACTTTGATTGGTAAAAGAGTTGCTGATAAAGCCAAAAAAGTCGGAATTAATGAAGTTGCTTTTGATAGGTCTGGTTTCAGATACCACGGCAGAATAAAAGCTCTTGCTGATGCAGCAAGAGAATCTGGACTTAAATTCTAAAATGATGTTTAACTGGAGAAACTTACATGGCTAAATTACAAGCAAAAGTCAATACCGAGGATCGAGATGATGGTCTTCGCGAAAAAATGATTGCTGTTAATAGAGTTACGAAGGTTGTCAAAGGAGGACGAATTCTTGGGTTTGCAGCTCTTACAGTTGTAGGAGATGGGGATGGGAAAATTGGAATGGGCAAAGGCAAATCAAGAGAAGTTCCTGTTGCTGTTCAAAAAGCAATGGATGAAGCAAGGCGTAAAATGATTAATGTTCGTATGAAAGGTGGTAGTTTTTATCACAGTGTTATTGGCAAGCATGGGGCATCATCTGTTTTTATCTCACCTGCTGAGAAGGGCACCGGTATCATAGCAGGTGGACCAATGAGAGCTATTTTTGAAGTTATGGGTGTTTCTGACGTAGTTGCTAAAAGTTTTGGTTCAACAAATCCATATAACTTGGTTCGAGCAACTATAAACGGCCTTGAAAATATGTATTCACCATCTGAAATAGCTAATAAAAGGGGTTTATCTGTTGAAGAAATTCTCTCTTAAACTAACTGGATATAATTTTAAATGACAAAAAAAACTATCAAAGTTCAATTATTTAAAAGTCCTATAGGCAAAAGAAATGATCATCGTGCAACTGTCAGAGGTTTGGGTTTGAGAAAAGTTAATTCAGTAAGATCTCTTGAGGATACTGAAGCTGTAAGGGGTATGATCAATAAAGTTTCTTACA